>CBFDTI010000017.1:0-21528 GCA_965612795.1 uncultured bacterium
GCGATATGGTTAACAATGGGTGAGCTTGCCGATCTGGAAGGCGAACCCCGTTATGCAATAAACGCGTATGGAAGGGTGAAACATACACGATATGTACCGGATGCATTGTATGGGTTGGCACTCATATACGAGAAAATGGGTGAACTACAGACGGCTATGGATTATCTTCAACGTATAATCAACGAATATCCCAACACCGATAAGGTAACAGCTGCATATTACGAGCTGACAAAATTGTACATGATGCAGGATAAATACGAGACTGCTATCACAGTAGCAAACCAATTGCTATCTCTACACCCCGAGGCGCCTGAGGTACCTTATGTAAAGCTGTTGATAGCCAAAATCTACTACGAACAGGGTAGCTACAACGAAGCACTCGAGTTACTGAAAACCTTAAACCTACTAGAGGGTAAGCTTATAGAAGCACAGATATATGTGAAACAAAATAGGTTGGACGAAGCCGAATCTGTCGTATCACAGGTGATAGCAGGTAACGATATCACATTGAAACCCGAGGCAAGATATTGGTTAGGCGAAATATATTACAAAAGGGGCAACAAGACACAGGCGATGGAGGAGTTTCTCAAAGTCAAATATTTGTACGGTGATAACAGCTGGGTAACACCTGCACTGTTCAGGGCAGCCGAGATAGCCGAGGAACTGGGTGAATCCAACAAGGCGAAGGAATTATACAAAAAGGTTATAGAAAGGGGCGACAAACCCGACCTCATCAAACAAGCCAAACAGCGGCTTAGAAGATTATGATAAGCTGGATACTGTTTGCATTGGTAGCTACGGAGGAGCTCAAGTTACCTCAGATAGTAATTTATGGGGAACGACAACTTAAGTTACAGGTGTGGATACCTAGGATAGGGTTGGTCGATAGCCCCTACGTTACACGAAACGTGATGTACAGGTTACGTGAGGAGAGAAGCCTTGGGGTACCACACTTCGGTAGCAGAACCCGTAGAGTAGAGGGCAGGTTCATGGTTGGGGTTACTGAGTTAACACTATCTGCTGTATGTTCGCGAGTGGTGACGAACGTAAACTTATATTTCGATAAACATCGTACGAAATGGGGGTTGAGTAGTTACGTAGGGGTTAAACAAGCCAGCACATATGCGGATATCTATGAGTTACCCAGCAACAGAGGGCGTTTCGTAAAGTTTCGTACAAGGTACCCGGTTAGCTCCAACATCACCTTATGGGGTGATTACAATCGCTTCATAGACAACGGATATGAAGCACAACTTAAGCTTGGCATAAAATACGGAATGCGGTTACAAGACATGCGATTTGTGTTCATGTGTGAGCTCGCTGATAAAGAGTTTGTGGCAAACATACTCCCTTGTTATACACTAAACTTTGGAGTGACATCATTGAGGGTGGGCTTACCGGTCGCAGTTACTGCGCATCATCTTTTTGCGACACCATACCTACAGTTCGTAACGAATGCGATGGGTAAGCTTGCCATTACGGCTGTACCAAGATATGGGATGTTGACCAACAGTGATGCGATACCGGAGAATCCTTTCCATAGAGATGTACCTTATTTAAGTCGTCGCTACGATCTAACAGCAAGTTGGTGGATATCAAACATCGAGATAGGTGCAAGGTCTGTACGTAACTATCCTGGGTTTAAGATAGATTCACTAAATTACAAATGGTGTGATACCTCACTCACTATGGTATATCTGAAGTTATACAATGTAGAGGTTAAGTGGTACCTGACCAAACCGCAACATATCCCAGATGTACAGGTAAGCTTCAACCACACGACAAGATATGGTGATATATCGATACAGGCCAGCAGTTATAGAGGTGAGCCCTTAATCGATATTGGATATGAAAGTAAGATCATCCCACACCTATCTATCATGGTAGGAGTGGAAAACCTACTCGATAGAAGTTACTCCATATGGCAAGGTTTAAGTGAACCACGTCGCAGGCTGAGTGTAGGTCTAAAGGTTAGATTCTAAAGATCACGTATACCAATCCGCATATGTAATCTAATTTGTTAACCAAGTTGCGAAACCTCAGTAGCGTATTGTAATAACAGGTCTACTTGTTCCAACTTATGTATGAGCGGCGTCATACCGAAGAACTCCATAGCTGTTAATAATGGGATACTTAGTCTTTTGGCCTTTTCATAAACAGGGGCAAGCCGTTCCGTATATTTGGGTTCACGTAATGGATGATGGTCGTATATGATGATTTCGGGCGTCGTCTCTCCCAGTATTCTTTCCATGTTGGTGATGACACGATCCATGTTACGGAAAGCAAATACATAGCCCAACAGATATGTAGGAGGGCCATCGATTATCAATATATCCGGTTGCTCATCTATTATCCAATCTGCGTATTGCTCAACAACCGGGCCTTGCAAGTCCGATGTGTACAGCAATTTTGTACCCCTATGTTCAACCACCAACGCTATCAGCCAACCCGTTTTGGTATACTCTTCACCATGGAATAAAGGTTTGGTGAACCGCAACACCGTATCACCGAATTTGACAGTCCTGCCGTCTGCAAAGTATATCCTCTTATGGGTGGGCTCCTTCACCCATGCATTGGTTTGCCATGTAGCTACATTCTCCAGAAACCGTTTACGTATACGGGGTTCGGCATCTGGACGTTGCACCTTTATAGGCATGGGAAAGTTGAATTCGCGTTGTTGAGGTTCGATATATTCCAGGTCGCCCAACAGCTGTCCAAGAAACAGGCGTGCACGCTCCCATTGTGAATAGTTGATCCATCGGTTAGGATCCTTTATATAGAGGATTTTATTGTCATAGAGGTTGGACACCTTCTCCGGTAGTGTATGGTGATCATAGTGATAATGTGAGATAAAAATGACGTTAGCTTGTTGGGCATAGCTGCTTATCCTTTCGAGTGCTATTGCACGTAGTTTATCTTTGACATCGTCCGGCAATGGATACGAAGGTTGCATACCAGCAGCTCCGGGGTCGACGAGCAGCTTAATGTCTGGGGTTTGGACAAATATTGAGCTACATTTCGCACCCATAGAGTCAAACCACAACAGTGTCACCTCTATATCGTCAACCTTTAAGTTACGGTCAAACATTATCGTTTTTCCAGTAACCAAGTTATAACAAACAATGCAAAGAATGGCAAAAGGAACCATAAACTCTGTGAGAAAAATATAGGCCGCCGTACGCTGGTAGGTTTAACCTCAGAAATCTGGTCTATCGAATCTATAATTGTACCACCAGTAGCATCCGCTATCTGCTGAAGGGTAAACCGATCCACCCCATATAGTCTATCTTCTACTGGTAATGGTTCTACGAGTAGTGTATCGCTCCATAGGTGGTTGCCGAATTCAATCCCCATGGGGTATTTACCTTCGGGTAGTGCATTAACATACAGATGGTATACACCATCGGTGGGGTACAGTTTATGCTCGGTATTGTTGAGTTTCACCAAGATAGTATCCTCGTAACGTTCATCAGGTGTCAACCATATCATGAAATCTACCCTTTGTACGATACCTTCTTGTATATGGAGAGGTGTCATAAATTGCACGTAGGGGTAATCAACCCCATATAACAGGTACTCAAAAAGTAGCTTGCTGAACTTACCGGAGGTGACGAAATCCCATCGCCATATGTCGTTTACTGCAATATGTAACACTTTGGGGTGGGTAGAAGGTTGCCATACAATAAGTGGTAGCTCGATATGCCCCAGATGCTGTACCTTGGGTGATAAGGTGGCCCATAACTGAGCACCCTCCTTTAGTCCATTGAAGACATACAATTCATGGAATACCAACAAAGTATCCTGCAACCCCTGTAATGTGACAGATTTGAAGTTTGGATAGAAAGTACCCCTTTTATATGAACATGGTGGTATAAGTGGTGACAGCACATGTTGGATACCACCGATCATCACAAGGGTCTGTGTAGCTGGTAGGTTTCTGACACTATAGTTATCCAGTACAACGATATCAGCCGATGGCCAGCTATCAGGTAATTGCGTAGTTTTACCGGCTGGTGTCCAGTAAACTCCAGGCGCTATCTCAAGATAATAATCCAACACTATACCTTTTTTGTTGTCAATACTTTGTTTGAGGAACTTGAAGTTCCATGAGGGTTTGCCTATCCATATCACCCGCTTAGGGGCGAGTACACGTATCTGTACCGTGAGTTGATTGTTAAACGGATTGACATCCCACTCGGGTACATCCATCGATGCTTGTAGGTTATGGATACCGGGATGGTCGAATTTTAGCTTTAGGTTGATTTCGTTGATACCGCTACGCAGGTGTAGCGTTTTGTTGAATATCGGTTTGCCATCCTTTAAGAATATGAGCTCGCTCACAATAGGTAAGGTATCATTACGTATAACAAGGATTACGGACACACTATCGTGTGAGTAGATAGGCCCTTTCACTATCATATCTATCAACCCCACATCAGCCCACACTTTATCAGGTAAGTTTATAGGGTAAACCGGTACAGTTATTGAGTGTAAATCTGTCCGCGATAATCGTGTAGCGGTTTCATTACCATCTGATACGAGGATGATGGCGCTTGCTACTCGTGACACCTTCGTGAGGTGATCGAAAATCGGGCTCCTATCTGCAGTAAATGTTAGGGAATCAGCCTCTGGAAATATATATAGCTTGTATTCCGGGTGATTAGATTTTATAAACTCCAGTAAGCTATCGATCTCAGGTTGCCACAACCGCATACTACGTGAGTTATCCACCAGCACAAATATGGGGTATGTACGTACAAGTGTACGATAAAGGAGGGGTTCACTCACAAGTAGTATCAGACACCCTACCAACAGTATACGCAATGGCAAAAGTAACCGCTTGCGTTTCAACCATATCAATGAGATAAGTATTACCCCAAAAAGCACTCCGTAGAGATACATGTCAGTAGCGTATCTTAAACTCTACACCTACCCTGAACGTGGTCGAGCTACGTTCACCTATAAGTAACACCCTGCGATGTAAATAGTATTCACTACGTATGAGTTCGTCATGTGTGGCCAAATCACGCATGTAGAAGACGAACCATGTTGGTGATAGGTATTTACCAGCGGCTAACCTGAAACCAGGCTTACCTCCTACAATGTAAGGCTCTAACGTAAACATATCGAAGACATTGGTGGCTGGCATCACCTGTTTCTGTAGGAGATACGATATAGTACGTTCAGGTAGCATCACAACAAGTTCATCAGGGGTTAACGTTCGTTGAGGGACTACATTAAACACGAGTAATGAAACGATATCGGTCAATGGGCGTGGCGGTACGGAACTTAGCGTAAACTGCATATCCCTAAAATAGCCGGTCACTGCCAGTTTAATGGTGTCCTCGATGGATTCACTTTTACCGCCACGTATTTCGAGATGTTTCACAATAGTGTATGCGGATAGATTAATCTTGGGATTGAATTCGGCAATATTTTCGAAACTGAACATACCGCGTGTTATTTCAAATTTTCTATCAAAATAGTAGAAATAACCGCGTTTAACGTTGGCATTTCCAGTAAACAGTAAGCGATCCAGCTGTGTAATCAATCGCACATCGCCCTCCAATTCCATATTAGCGATGGAATTTTTAACCCATACGTTTCTGGGAAATACAACTTCGAGGTTAAACCTTATCGGAGGGGGTGGGCCACCTTTTGTTTCACTGAATTCTGCGGTATAAATGGCGTTATTGATGTAGATTTTACCAGTTATTAACGGATATTGTAGGTCACCGTCAACGGTAAGCTCTACTTCCATATCAGCTTGTAAATCAGGGCGTGCAATTTTCACATTGGTACCCTCGATGTAAAGGTTATCAGCCTTTACACCGGGATAAAGCAATATTAAGTTATTGGTGACCTTGATCGTTTCACCAACTTTTGTATCAACAAGCGTGATTGTGTCACCATTAAGCTGTATATGGCTGACAAATGTGTCAGCATTGAATCCAAACACTGGAACCTGTAGGTTAGCCCCATCAATGGATAGTTTACCATAAAAGAGTGGATACTCGTAAGTACCGACAATTTTGAGGGTACCCGATACTTTCGCCATATTCGCATCTATCATTGGTGGGAACAGTTCCGTAAACGGCAAATGATGTAGTTGAACATACCAATACCACTCCTTTGGCAACAGAGTGGGACGGAATCTCCTAAGGGAGAATGGTAACCATCCCACAGCTTCACCGTACCCAGTACCGTTTTTGAAGATAAGCTTCGAGAAGTGTAGCGTATCGTCATGTATGGAGAGCGTAAACCTTACCGTATCAACTGCGTAGCTATAGATGGGGTTAGGGAAAACATAGAAGAAATTACGTACCAAGCCATGCGCCTCAACTTGAGGGTCATCGTAGGTACCGGTAAGTATAACCTCGGCATCTGCGTAGCCACTAATTTCGGGTAGCAGCAATTTGATGGGCACCTCTTTTGTTAGAATATGTAAAGCTATGTTATGTGGATCGTATTTACCAGATAGTGAAAGGTGGCCACCTTCGACGTTAAGTTCACCCTCGATGTGTAACCCATCCTCCCACCGTAGTACCAAAGGTATAACGTTGGATAGATGTATATCCTCGTATCGAATATCAACGGAATCTATGCGCCACTCGTCTATATAACTTAACCCACATAGGTAGAAATGTGCATCCTTGCCGGTACCAGTGGCACGAAACTGCCAACCTGTTTCACTAGGCGTGGTTTCTATCCCCCAAATATCTTGCTTAAGGTTACCGATAATAGCATCCCTTAAATATAGGTAAAGTTTACCAGTGGGTGGGCGCAGCAAGAGGTCAAAATTAGCATCTAGGTTCATAGCACTTACATATGGGGCGTTAAACTGCACGATACGTACTCCACCTTTCAGTGAAGGTGCATCAAACGTACCCTGTAACCGAAACTTACCAGTTAGCAAACCATCGATTGGATAGCCGAACCCTGATACTGGGAAATTGTTGGCATCGATAATTAGATCCAACGTATCATGTACGATGTGACCGGCTAAAGATAACCAACCATTAAGGAATTGTAACATAAGTTTCGGTATCTCATAAGAATCTGCAGTGAAAACCGTAGTACCTGTAATTCTATCGAGTAACCTTTCACACAGTCTACCCGTCACGTCATAGGTGAGATAGATGTTGGTCCCGTCACTTTCAACGTGTACATCACCTTCTAAATCGGTATACCATAAGGCATGCTCTATGAAATCACATAAGTTAAGGTTATGCACACAGAAATCGCCATAGTATCTAGGGTAACACATAGTAAGTGTACCCTCTATTTGGCTGGTACCGTTACGCCATACTATATCATAAAATTTGAACGTATCAGCATACCAACGAAGTGTGCCGGAACCCTCACCAATGTAGCTACCCCTGTAGAATACGTTCTGTATCTTCCATTTAGCGGCGACGGTATCGAGATTCGTTATACCCTCTAGGATCAAAGTACCGTCAAAAGTAGTATCTAAATATGAGATGGGTAACCCACATATTTCGAAATTTAACAATGAACGGTCACTTAATATACCAGATAAGGTTAACCAGTAGGTATCACCTTCGATACGAAATCGATCAATCCTTACCCTATTGGGTTGTAAGTTAATCACTAGCGAGACGTGCCCCCAGTTACGATCCCAGAAGATGAGCTCCTTACCGGATAACCAAAATGAGTTACCCTTCATACCTGCAGTTGCACTGCGGAGTATAGCATTTCCGATCACTGGTAAAGAAGTGATTGAAAGATTTATGATCTCGAGATGCTCGATTACCAAAGGAAACTCCCACGTAGCAGCTGCAGTACTATCTGGTTTATAAATGATAGAGGGGTTAAAGACCCTGAGCATTGGTAGCCGTTTACATAATAATCCGATGGGTGAAACCTCGGCAATCACGGAATCGATGGTAATTATATCTGAACTTATATTTTTCAAAATCAGCTGTCGAAATGGGTTACCATACAGATACTGTATATCAACACCTAGGATGCGTTCGAGTTGTGATTTGATGATGGGATTGAACACACCACATAGGGTTAGCAAAACTATGGATACAAACAGTAGACCGATTATTATTGGGATATATCTCTTGCCCATCGGATTTTGGGAGCCACAAAGTAGGTACCTTCCCTTCGTGGAGCGTTGGCGAGCGCCTCATCCGGTGATAATGATTTGCCGGGGATATCCTCACGTAAGATGAGAGAAGCTTCACTAAAATGTACGGGTAACTCCCCAGTGGGGGCATTACGTATCTCTGCAAAGTATTCGAGCATCTTCTGAAATTGCGCAATAAACGCTTTCTGTTGGTCACCCTTAAACCCTAGGTATGCAAGTCGCGATACTTTCAATATTTCATCTTTGTCTACCATATGTTAAATCTATTGCATTACGTTGTAAGTCAATCAACTGCTACATACGCTATTCAATTTATTGACTATTGCACCACCTTTTTATGGAAGTGTTACCAGAGGTTTTTAAAGAGAATCTTCCCTGTCGCGTAATTTCTTGAAAAATGTTTGTAATAACTCTACAGCTTCATGTTCCAGCACACCACCTTTTACCTGGATACCCTCACAACATTTAAACTTACTCACTATACCACCGATCCGTGGGTCATATGCACCAAATACACACCTAGATATTCTTGCAACCCATATAGCACCTGCACACATGGGACAGGGTTCAAGTGTCACATATATGGTACAACCATTTAGCCGCCAATCCCCTAGTGTATTGGCAGCACTTGTGATCGCCAGTATCTCTGCGTGTGCAGTCGGATCTTTAAGTGCCTCCACCCTATTGTGGCCACGCCCTATGATACGGTTATTTTTGACAATAACGGCACCTACAGGGATTTCACCCTCTTCGAATGCAATTCGAGCTTCTTTAAGTGCTTCATGCATCCAGAATGTGTCATCCATGAAAATTAGGAGACCCCGGCCAACTCCGTTGGCCGGGGTTAATGCTTACTCAACCACCTTCCTCAGCTTAGCACCGGGCACAAATTTAGGCACCTTCTTGGCTGGTACCCTTATAGGGGCGCCTGTCCTTGGATTACGTGCGGTACGGGGTGCCCTCTGTCTTACAACAAACGAACCAAACCCTACGAGTGTAACCTTCTCACCTTTGCCAAGTGCTTCTGTCACTGTCTCCATAAATGCATCAACAGCCGCCTTGGCCGCTTTCTTGGAAATACCGGCCCTCTCAGCTATCCTGGCGGCAAGATCAACTTTCTTCATCCTACCTCCTTGTTATATTAGATATTGCAACCATCATTTACATTGTCAAGGTATTCCATATTCAAGATAATGCATCTCAACATATGTCAACATTGATGTTAAAAATATAGCAACTAAGACGCTTGTCAACCATAGGTCTACGATGCCTCCCCTTTTTTAAAGTATATCTTGGTTTTACAGCGAGGACATTCGTAATGGTTGACTTTATCCAAAAGTATAGGGTACCCGCACTTATTGCATTTCATGTTCACAGGTTTGTCTCTTAGCATAAAGTGGCAGTCCGGATTATCACAAACGTAAAGCAGCTGTCCTTGCTTATCCATACGTTCG
Organism: uncultured bacterium; assembly: GCA_965612795.1. GTDB lineage: Bacteria > Hydrothermota > UBA3073 > NMUJ01 > NMUJ01 > NMUJ01. Next base: position 9,571 of record CBFDTI010000017.1, read on the forward strand.
ACTAACATGCCTCCGCAATTAGGGCATCTAACCCCTGTGGGGTATGGTGTCGTATATTTACACTTTGGAAACTCACTACATGCAAGGAATCTACCAAATTTACCATATCGGACGGCAAGTTGTGCCCCACATATTGGGCATGACTCGTCGCGGTTCTCTTTTATTGTGGCACGTATCTCTTTTTTATGTTTCTCGACCTCCTCCACCTCTTTTTTGAATGGACTATAAAAGGCTTGCAATACCTGCAGATAATCGACCTTATTTGCTTCAATTTCGTCCAACTGTTTCTCCATGTTACGTGTGAATTCTACATTAAATATATCTGGGAAGTATCGCACGAGGATACGGTTAACCCTTTCACCCAGGTCGGTAGGTATAAGGTAGCCTCTTCTTTTGACCACATACTTTCTATCTTTCAACGTTGATATAATAATAGCGTATGTCGATGGACGTCCTATACCCAGACGTTCCAACTCCTTCACCATACTGCCTTCGGTGTATCTTGGTGGCGGCTGTGTAAACTTACGTTTTTTGTAGATCGCCTCCACGTTTAATTCCATACCGGGGTTCAAAGTGGGTAAACTTTTATCAGCTTTGGTCTTCTCATCCCACATTTTAAGGAAACCATCAAATTTAATCGCTTGCGATGATGCTCTCATGGTGAAACCGTCACCTTCTATCTTAGCTTCCCTAACTTCGTATATAGCGGGTTTCATTTGTGACGCAACAAACCGGCACCAGATCAGCTTATATAGCTTATATTCGTCCTCACTTAGATATCGTCTTACCTTGTCGGGCTCCCTAGCTACTTTTGTTGGCCGTATGGCTTCATGTGCACCCTGCACTATTTTTGCCTTCTCCTTATACTTTGGTGGCGAAGCAGGTAGAAACTCATCCCCCCATGTTCTTTTAATATACTCACGTGCCTCCAGCTGCGCGTGCCGGCTCACTCTAACCGAATCCGTACGCATGTAGGTGATGAGCCCCTCCGCTTCATCACCCATTTCAATACCCTCGAATAACTTCTGTGCAATCCTCATCGTATAGGAAGGTGCAAACTTCAACCTATGGGCAGCATCCTCCTGTAATGCCGATGTCACATAAGGAGGGTGTGGAGAACGCTTCTTATCATATATGTTGAACTCGCTCACGTGAAATTTTGCACCCCTTATCTTATCCACAATATCTGTAGCATCTTGTTCGGATTCGATCTTCGCCTTTTTGCCACCTATTTCCTCCAACTTGGCCATAAAGCTACCTGCCTCACACGTAAACTTTACGTATATCTCCCAATATTCGCGTGGCCTAAATTTCCTTATAGCTTCTTCACGCTCACAAATGAGCCTAAGCGCCACACTCTGTACCCTACCTGCTGATAGCCCGCTACCTATGATTTTCCACAATAACGGGCTCACCTTATAACCTACTAGCCTATCCAATATCCGACGTGCAAGCTGCGAATGCACCTTATTCATATCGATATCAAGCCGCTCTCTTATAGCCTTACGTACGCTTTGGGGTGTTATTTCGTAAAATAGCACCCTATGTATGGGTCGCTTTATCTCCTCCGCTATATGATATGCTATTGCTTCACCTTCACGATCGGGATCGGTCGCTATTATGACCTCTTTTGCATGCTTTGTAGCTGTACGTAGCCTCTCCACAATCTTTTCCTTACCCGGGATAATAACGTATGTGGGTTTGAAGTTATTGTGTTCATCAACACCCAGCTCATTCTCTGGCAAATCTTTGATATGCCCTTTAGATGATAGCACCTTGTAATCAGACAAAAACTTACTTATGATTTTAGCCTTAGTAGGTGACTCAACTATCAGGATTTTACCTTTTTCTGCCATCAGTGTAAAACCACTATCTTGTTACTCAACCTCCTATTAGGAGATTCCAAATATATGAAATATATGCCACTTGGCAAGTTGTAAGTACGCCAGTCAAACTTATGTACACCACGTGTAAGATGCCACGTCCAGTATTCTACGAGTTGCCCCAATGTATTGTATACTTTAACCGATACCTTGGCATCTACAGGTAACATAAATCTCATCCTGACCATATCCGTGGTTATAGTAGAGTATAGTTCAACTCTCATCGTAGATGCATAGCCCTCCGCAATCTTAGTGGTGTGTTTGTCATACACACCTGTGTAATAAGGGTCATGCCTATGCATTGGCCAATCGAGGTCATCATGATCATAAGCTGCATTTATATCCCACATGTAGATTGTACCCTCAATCGTTGTCTGTACGATTTCCAGGTCGCCATCCTTGTCTATATCCGTGATTGTGGGGTCGCCCCATGTATACCAATCCAGATGTATCGGGAAACCTGGCTTTTTCTGGCCATTTGCTTGATAACAATAGAGATGGTTATCCTTAGAGCCGATAAATATTTCCTTAATCCCATCATTATCAATATCTACAACAACTGGATCACCTACAGAGGGTTCACCTCGTGGCAGTATCGGCAAACATAATGTACCATCATAAGCGTACACATATATCCCAGGTATACCGCCGACTATAATCTCTGAGTTATCATCACCATTGAGATCCGCCAATACAGGTGATGCACCGAAAGTTACCCAAGTTTGGTCGTTCATCACCTCCTGTGGCCATCCAGGCAATATCCTCCCCCTACGGTCTATGACGTATAGCTTTGTTGTGGTATTGACCGCAATCTCTAATCCTGCCGAATCGCCCACAATATCACCTACCACAGGGGCACGACTTACGCATTCACCCAGATCCACAGGGAAACCTGCCATGATATCGCCGTCACTATGCCATACATACAGTTTGTTGGATGTACCACCTCCAAAGATTATTTCAGGATATCCATCGTTGTCGAGATCACAAACAGCAGGCGGACTGTATGTTGCACCCGCAGTAAGTGCTTTAAATAACCCGGTGGTATCATCAGTGTAGCTTGTACCATCGTACCGAAATATGTATACATGAGCTGATGACGTTGTAACTATCACCTCCAACAGTGAATCACCATCCAAATCAACCAACACAGGGTTGGCGATACTGCCACCCTCTATTGTTCTTTGCCACCATATCGCACCATCTGCATGTACAACCGTAATCTTCAATGGTGGATACCAGCTTACGTTTACTATTTCTGGTTGACCATCGTTGTCTAAATCACCCACCGCTGGTGCTGCGTAACTTTTCTCAATATACACTGGGAAGCCATCCAACACCTCACCTTGTAGGTTGAACACATAAAGCGAACCTGCAACCGTATTCACGATGATTTCACAGATATTATCGTTGTCCATATCCACAGCAACCGCATTCCCTTCGATGTGTGCCGTGATACGTCTTACAGGCCAACCTGGGTAAGCAGATGGATAACTGCTCTCGAATACAGTATCGGAAGCTATGCTTTCGTTACCAAAGCTATCCAAAGCAGTCACGTAATAACTATGTGCATCGCCCAACCCTACATCGCGATCTTCGTAATATGTTGCCCCAGATATGGGTAAACTGTTAATACGGGTAAAGGTATCCGCTTCTTCCTTATAGACATTGAAATACATAGAGCTGGAGGACCAGTTAACTATGATAGCCCTTTCTGTTGGATACGTCCAGATACTATCAATAGGTTGTACTTCTTCTTTTGATACCCACTTCTCGTCAGTTATCCCGTGTGCTTCAGTCCACGATATTCTAAAGGTTAAAGGATTGGCACTCTCATAAGCGAATCGTGCCGCACGCTCATCATTCGGCAGCAACGAATCCAGCGTAACATGTGTAAGCTGGAAGTTACCACCTTCAACATTATCTATGAATATCTCCATATCCCGTGCGACGGCGTCCCCTATGTTCTTGAAAATTGGTACGTAATAACTTGTGTCTCGGGAATTAACCCATCTGTGGTACAGGTAAACAATGTACGGCGCTTTTGGATCTATATAAAAAGTATCCATCCAGCTATCGTTTATTCTAAGCTCAAACGGTACTGCAAACGAATGCGGTATCGAAGTCGAAAATATAACACTTACTGGATCCTTCGTACATACTGTGTCACCGGGAGCAACCTCTTCAAACCGTGCTATACTATCGATTATGACCACCATGGACTGCGGTGATACATCCTCTCCTGCATAGGGTGAACCTAGTACTATATCGCCGGCAACTGGTGTATCACCATCGTTTTTGATCAAAATATTGAAACTGCAAACCGTACCTACCTCCAGCGGGGTGATTGGCACTTTACCCGCAAACGATGGCAAAGGCCCCTTCCTATAGACTGGTACCTCACGTGTTACGGGATATATGTTTGTGCCATACACCGTTATTGTTAATCCTGTATCCGCAGTCTCAAGATATAACGGGAAACAAGCTTGCCCATTTTCATCCGTGTATTGATAACCGAAAGCTTCCCCTTCTTTATACACTGAAACCTTGGCATCAGGTAGAGATATGCCGTTTATTGTTACAGTAACTGTAAGTGTACAGTGGCCAAGTGGTAAGCTATCTCTGTCTACGAGCAACTCTGGCACTTTAACTGTGTCAGTCCATGGACGTAACATGGGATCGCCTACAAGGATTGAAGATAACATAACATCTCTTTCATAAGTATAACCGTTCAGTGCCTGTGGTATAAGGTATTCCAACGACTTGGCAGCCGCCTCACCTATGGTTAGTGCCGAGTCTATCATTAATTTAAAGAACCTTTTATTTGCAAGCAAAACGATGGCTGGATAATCGAACCGCGTTGCTGTCCTGATGGCAACACCGCCTCCGTGTGCGTTGTTGATGAACGCCTCCGCAAAACAGTCATAATCAACCGCCCCAGTATTACAACTAACTAACTCCCATATGGAGAAACGTAGTCCATTGTTTAACCTACTTACATCAATAGAGGTGAGTGCCACCCGGGGAGCACGATATCTCAGGAGAACATTTTTGCGTGTACCATGCCCTTCATAAAATATGAAATTGAAGCCCGAGTTTAGCGAATCTATCACCCTCTGTGGTGTACCATCAGGCGCTATATCCTCAGCCCCCCAATGTTCCTCTGGATTTTCATACAATTTGACTTTATTAAATCTTTCTGGTATCACATTGCTCACCTCATCACAGTAGGCTTCACCACTCTCCTGCTCCGATATGTATGCACCAAGGAACAGCATTTTAAGTACATACCCAGTATCAGGGGTTGCCTGGTAAGTTATTATCTTATCAACCACAGCATCAGCCTCTGCCGGTGTTTCAACAGATATACGACCTACGTATACATCTACACCGAAGTCTATATCATCCTCTAATTCACCAAACTCCCAATCCCCATCTGCGTTCCAGTTACCATCAAGACATGCATAGTATAGATCAGTGGGTATATAATCGCCCTCAGGCTCTGCCTTGAAACGCACATACCGTATGGGCACTATAGAGGGGTCACCCCCTATGAGTACGTACCTTGTACCCCACAACACATAAGCATCCTCGATAAAGTTGCGTACTTTTTCACACAGATCTATCCCAAAGTAGTTATCGGCTATCCACTCTACTGTCCTTATTTCGGTGGGAATACCACGTTTAAGGTAAAACTTACGCAATTTATTAAAACTTCCTACCAAAGCTTCACTCGTGACGATAACATAATGTACTGGATCGTTTTTCAAAGACGGTGCATACGATACACAATACTTTTTGAAGTGCTCTCTATGTGTAGAATAGATGCGTAACGATTGCAGTGGCAACCGCTCCGCTACATCCGTTTTTATGTGTAGAGTAAGCGCTTTATAATAGATACGCCTGTTATCAACGTATCTTATTGGATACACGGCAAAGTTAGCCACTCTCCTACCACGTATGAAGGTTTCGTCTGTAAATTCTACCAACCTCCCTATGTTGAAATCAGTATCAACCGTCTCGCCAGTATACTCTACTACACTGTCTATTTTAGATACTGTATAGCTGATAACCTTTTCGTTCTCTTTAAGTTCAATCTGTAAGGGTAGGATCGGCAAATTTGGCTTATCATGGCGGTAATAGGTATTCTCGCTTTCAGGTGAATATACTATATTGACGTTGATGATTCTACATAGAAGGAAAATGAAGATCATACTATTTCGCGTATGAGTTTGGCGGCAATTACCAGCTTCTGTATCTCATTGGTACCCTCATATATTTGAGTAATTTTGGCATCACGCATCATTTTTTCTACTGGATATTCACGCATATAACCATATCCACCCATGATTTGCACAGCTTTCGTGGTGACCTCCATAGCAACATCGGATGCAAAAAGTTTTGCCATCGCCGAGTATTTGGAAACATCCTTGCCGCCGCTATCTATATATTTGCTAACCATATAAACTAAGCTACGTGCTGCCTCTATCTTTGTCGCCATCTCCGCAATCATAAATTGTATACCCTCGAACGAACTTATGGGTTGTCCAAACTGATGCCTTGTTTTGGCAAACCTAACCGCTTCCTCAAGTGCCGCTTCTGCTATACCTACAGCTAATGCACCAACACCTGGCCTTGCGTAGTCGAATGTACGCATTGCGATCATAAAGCCAAGATTTTCGCGCCCCAAAAGGTTATCTTTGGGTACCTTCACCTCATCGAATATCAACTCCCTTGTTACTGATGCCCTTATGCCCATCTTCTTCTCTTTTTTGCCAAAATCGAACCCCTTCATACCTTTTTCCATAATAAAGGCGGATAAACCACGTGCCCCCCTATCGGGGTTGGTTGATGCAATGACCACATATATATCAGCTTCACCGCCATTCGTTATCCATTGCTTTCTACCGGTTATAATATAGTGATCCCCTTCTCTTACAGCGCGTGTTTTGACGTTGCCCGCATCAGAGCCAGCTTCAGGTTCGGTGAGTGCAAATGCAGCTAACTTTTCACCGTTTGCAATAGGTGGTAGATATCTACGCTTCTGCTCATCAGTCCCATAGAGTATTATAGGGAAAGCTGCTAACGCATTAGCCGCATATGTGGTAGCTACACCCGCACAACCTTTTGCCATTTCCTCAACAACTATTGCAAGATCGAGTACACCACCGCCAAGCCCATCGTATTGCTCAGGTATGAATATGCGAAACAGGTCAAGTTTTGCCATTTCCTTCACAAGCTCCCATGGGAATTCCTCATTTTCATCCAACTCCTGCCGTACGGGTATGATCTTCTCCACAGTGAATTTACGTGTAAGCTCGCGTATCATATTCTGTTCCTCAGTAAAGAACTTTTGCCACATTTTCACTCCCGGTTTGTTAGCTGGGGTGGGTGGATTCGAACCACCACGCCGGGATCCAAAATCCCGTGGCCTGCCATTAGCCTACACCCCAGTATAGACAGGCATAGCAAGCCGTACCCTCCAACTACATACACTGAACTGTGGCGGCTTTTTGAACAATCCATACATTGCCGCACCTGTACCTGTTATGCTTATAACCTCTGCTCCTATAGATTTTAGCCATTCGTATATCTCGTCGTAAACTTTATATCGCATCCTTAATATCGGTTCAAATTCGTTTCGCCAATCCCATAGATGCCAATCACCTTTCTCAATGGCATCCTTCAAAAAGATTATATCCTTATCAGGAAATGTCAAGCAACTCTCTGTACCTGTCGAAATTCTGAATTCATCTAACATCTGATACATTGTCTGTGTCGATATTTCAACCCCTGGATTAACAAGCAATATGTAAGGGAATGGAAATTTTGCATTTAACGGCAGAACAGTCTCACCTTTATCCAGCACTATGGCCAATCCGTTGCTGTTCAAGAAAAAGGGTACATCACTACCTAATTGCCGACCAAGTACGAACAATTCCCTATTATCCAATGGGTAGCCCTCAAATTTATTCAACATCTTTAGCGCGATGGCTGCATCAGCACTACCACCACCTAAGCCACTACCTATCCATACGTTCTTTTTTAATATAACCTTCACACGTGGGGATTTAGCTATTTTATAGTAAAATTCTTGTACCGCTTTATAGACTAGGTTATCCTTGCCATATGGAGGTGCCGAACTGTGGAATTCGAATTTACTTGCTGGTAAAATTGTAAGTTCATCATAGAAATTTATCTTCACCATAAGGCTGATAATGGGGTGTAACCCATCCTCGTCACGTTTACCTACTTTTAAGCCAAAATTAATTTTGGAATATGCCTTCATGCGGTGACAATACTTTATGGGTTATTCCTTGTTTTCCTTCTCTTCTTTATTTTTAGATTGCTCTTTATACTTATAGTCGGTTACATAAAAACCGCTCCCCTTAAAGATGATCCCAAGATTGGGTGATATTATGCGTTCAACTCTCCCCCCACAATGTTGACACTTTTCAATTGGAGGGTCACTGATTTTCTGCCATACCGTAAATCTATACCCACATTTTACACATTGGTATTCATAAAGTGGCATTTTAATTAAAAGTAGGGGGAACATGCTCCCCCTACTCTGTTTTAATACTCTGGCATAGGTGGTGTCTTCTCTTTCTCTTTCTCAGGTTTCTCCGCAACTAGTACATCGCTCGTAAGGAGTAACGATGCTACACTACCGGCATTTTCGAGCGCCACTCTCACCACCTTGGTAGGGTCGATAATACCTGCTTTCATCATATCTACAATCTCACCTGTGTTAGCATCGAACCCAACGTTGAGATTGTCAGCCTCCAACACCTTATGGAATATGACTGAGCCGTCATACCCCGCATTCATGGCTATTTGACGTAATGGTGCTTCCAACGCGCTCCTCACTATGCGAGCTCCTATCCTTTCGTCACCTTGGAGTTTCTCTTCCAGCTCCTCCACTCTCTTTATAGCACGTATATAGGCGACACCACCACCTGGCAATATACCCTCTTCGACGGCTGCCTTTGTTGCATGTAGGGCATCCTCCACACGTGCCTTCTTCTCCTTCATCTCAGGCTCTGTAGGTGCACCCACATAGATTACTGCGACACCACCTGCAAGTTTAGCAAGCCTTTCCTGTAGCTTCTCCTTATCGTAATCAGAAGTAGCCTCCTCTATCTCTTTACGAATCTGGTTCATACGTGCTTGAATCATCGATTTATCACCTGCACCCTCGATGATGGTTGTATTCTCCTTATCTACTTTCACCTTCTTCGCTCTACCAAGATCCGAAATTGTGGTATTTTCAAGCTTCATCCCTTTATCCTCGGAGATCACCCTACCTCCAGTGAGTATAGCGATATCCTCCAACATGGCTTTCCTTCTATCGCCATAACCGGGTGCCTTAACCGCACAGCAGTTCAGTACACCCTTGAGTTTATTCACCACGAGGGTGGCAAGTGCTTCACCTTCAACATCCTCCGCGATCACGAGCAGTGACCCACCCTCACGTACAACCTGTTCCAGTATGGGTAACAATGGTTTGACAGAGCTTATCTTTTTATCGTACAGCAAAATACGTACGTTTTCGAGCACCACCTCCATCTTATCCGGATCCGTGATAAAGTATGGCGATATGTAACCTCTATCGAATTGCATACCCTCTACGAGTTTTAGCTCCAATTTTGTGCCTTTACCTTCCTCGACGGTGATCACACCCTCTTTGCCAACCTTCTCCATAGCTTCAGCAATCATCTGTCCTATCTCCGGATCGTTATTAGCTGAGATCGTACCTACCTGCGCAATTTCCTCTTTCTTCTGTGTAGGTTTCGACATGCGTTTCAGCTCCTCAACCACTGTGTTGATAGCTTTCTCGATACCGCGTTTGAGGAACATCGGGTTAGCGCCTGCAGTGATATTTTTCAACCCCTCTCGGAATATTGCCTCAGCGAGTACGGTTGCTGTGGTGGTGCCATCACCTGCTACGTCTGAAGTTTTGCTCGCCACCTCACGTACGAGTTGTGCACCTATGTTTTCGAACGGATCCTCCAGTTCTATCTCTTTTGCAACAGTGACACCATCCTTTGTGACGGTGGGTGCACCAAACTTCTTCTCAAGGATAGCATTTCTACCCTTGGGCCCGAGTGTTATCTTAACAGCAGCTGCTAGCTTTTCGACACCTGATCTTACCTTCTGCCTTGCTTCTTCTTCATAGCATATCTCTTTGGCTGCCATGGTACCTCCTTTTTAGCTTTCAAGTATACCCAATATTTCGTCCTCCTGTAATATGAGATACTCTTCACCCTCAAGCTCTATCTCCGTACCCGCATATTTGCTGAATATAATTTTATCACCCACTTTCACATCGAGTGGCTGATATTCACCCTTCTCGTTACGCTTGCCAGGTCCTACCGCGAGTACCTCACCCACAGAGGGCTTCTCTTTCGCAGTATCCGGGATGACAATCCCGGCCTTTGTACGTGTCTCCATCTCCATACGCTTCACTACTACCCTTGCACCCAGTGGCTTTATTTTCATCTTCACCTCCTTTTTATCGATGAATTATCGTTAGAAGCTTCTCAAATAGCCTCTAATATTCTCCCTTCTCGTATTAAAAATATGGTGATTAACATTTTGTCAACCCTTTATTGTTGGGCTATTTCAACGTATCTGGTGCCACAATTTTGTGAAGATATTATCGAGCTAAGGTATCGGATCTTATAACATACGGTAAAACCATGAACCTATTTATGCCACTTTTACCTTCATCCCTGCCAAGTGGATACCCGAGCGCATCAAATGCCTGTACCTGCCATATGTAGGGTTTGTCAACCTCAAGTGGTTTCGCTTCTGGTGGGTATATCACCCTTGTTTCATTCTCAACCTCGGTTTGCCACCATGGTACGTTGTGTGTGGCTTCTGTTAGTGTCTGCCCTTCGAGTATTGCCAAGGTTATCAAATCCATCCGCAGTTATCCTTAGAGCGCTAAATCCTACACTCCCTTCGATGACACAGAAATTCAACCCCATACTACCGATGATCACAAACGCAAACGGATACGTCCAGATTGCTACATTGCTGCAGTTGACCCAGAACACATCTTACAGGTTGAGTGTATCATACGTAGCAAGGTGATTACACTCGGTATTCCATAGCACGTCACATAAGGTAACGATATAAATGCATCGATAAAAGTATGTTAGGTGGTGTGGTCGAATCCCTACATATTCGACCTTTTTCACCCTAAGGAACCCATGATATAGTTCAAGGAAGGCCAGTCAAAATCGTGCTAACTTCACGTTTGATCCATGTGACAAATTTGATGTTAAATTCACCCTCCTCAGTAGACGTAAGGGTTAAGCTAAGAACCCCAGCAGTACGCCAATCATCCACAAACGGCGATGGCTCGGTAAGTTTCGACCTACGGATATTGTCCTCAATACTTGCTATAAGATGAGTCTCAAATTGTGCTATTTCTCCATAAGGGTTAGTGTCTTGCCAACGTTGATCCTACCATACCCGTACTTTTTGTCCCATCCAGTATCACCGAGGTCGTCACAACCCATGATTATGAGTTCCCGCACCTCCTCAACACTAAGGGTAGGATTTGAACTCAATATAAGGGCAGCCAACCCTGTAACTAATGGTGTAGCAAGTGAGGTACCACACCCTGTGGTTTGATAGATTATATCCGAAAGCTGCGTAGGGAATGCATGTAGGAGATTACAGCAAGGGGCGACAACATCTATCCCCTCTCCGTAATTCGAACCTTGCCTTATGGGGATAGGTATACCCTCGAGCTGCCTCTCCTCGTACCACCATACGTCATTTTCATCCACCCCTCCCACTGCAATAACTTCCGGAAACTTAGCCGGATACCCTATACCTTCGTTGCCACTGTTGCCTGTACCTGCAACAAGTACCACCCCCCTTGATGCAGCATATCTAACCGCATCTACAATGTACTGCGTATCCTGTAACGTGGTAAAGCTCATGTTTATCACCTTCGCACCATGATCGACCGCATACCTTACCGCATTAGCACAGTTCTTAAGTATTATCTTTTTCCTTGCCTCACCAAACTCCTTGAACCTTTTGAGCTTATCTGGAT
>CBFDTI010000018.1:0-20687 GCA_965612795.1 uncultured bacterium
TCTCACACTACAGTGGAGAAGTTTATAGCAGTATCGGATAGTGTATCAGGGCCATGGCAATTTGTAGCAGGACCGGTGCCTTCTAAACCAATAGATACAGTGTGGACCTGGGACACGTTATGGGTGAATCCTGAGGATATACCAGATGTGGGTACAAATCCATTCGTGGCGGGTTGGATAAAGGTATTGGGTGATAGTTCGCCCAACCCAAGGATAACTCCGAATGTAGAGCCACCATGGCATTCGTTTATATATATGCATGAACCTCCCATTGGATGGCCGCCGGGTTGGTACCCCTCACCACATCAGTTCTGGATCCGTGCACTCGTGAGGGTTTATGAGGATATGTCACCAACTATACATTCGGTGGATAAGCTACCGTGGAGCTACACTACGGAACCACGTACAGTGACCGCTGATGTAAAGGATGTCATAGGTATACCAGAAGATAAGTGGGGGGTTGCATCAGCAACACTTGTTTACAACGTTAACGGTGGTGATTGGCAGACAGTTCCTATGGTTTGTGTAGACACCATAGAAACAGTAGGCGATAACATTAAACATGGTGTATGGGCTGCTGATATACCAGGTGTGGGGGTTGGTGACTCCGTAAGCTACTATGTGGTTGCAGAGGATTTGAGTGGATTGAGTGATACATGGCGGACGATTTTCTGGTACAAGATAATTGAGGGTACACCCGGAAATATCTTCTTCTACAATGATGATGATTATTATGGGCCACCGTTTACGCCCGATTTTGTGGGCATGGTATATGAGAATGTAGATTATTGGGATTACAATGTACGGGGTGCACCGGATTCGTCGGTGATCGCTTTCTACACCCCCGGTAAAGGGCCAGGTGCACCTGTGATACTATGGAACAGCTGGGGTGGTGAAACATTTGCCGAAGCAGTAGATGCAGGTGTGATACAGAGGTTCCTCGATGCAGGTGGTAACCTGTTCATGAGTGGCCAGGACTTCCTCTATGGATTAGCAGGTACATATGATACAGTAACCTGGGAAGCAGGTACGTTTCCAAATGAGTATCTAAAATTTTATAAAACAGTAGATGATGCAGTTACTGGCACCACCTGCGTGACAATTCATGGTGTACCTGGTGACACCATAAGCGGGCCGTTTGTTGATGATGACGTTTTGTACGTATGGCCGTATGTGTGGATGAATGCTTGTTTTACGTGGATCGGTGAGATCATCGAAACAGATGCTATACCGATATTCTTCTTTGACGGTGATAGAATCTGTGGCACCCGCTACGATACTACCTACAAATACGTGTTCCTGTACTGGCCGTTTGCTTATATCGTGGAGGTAGAACCTGACACATGGACGTTCGATACATGGGCAGTTAAGACACTACTACGTCGTGTATTGCAATGGTTTGGCTTACCAGTAGGTGTTGAGCCACCCATTGTTGGGCAGAACCTCGATGTACCATCGATATTCACGAGCAGTATTAACATAAATTATGACGTCACGCATAAGCTGCCAATGGATATCGAATTATACGATATCGTAGGTAGGAAGTTAGCTCACCTTCATACCGAGGTTGAGGGTAAAGGCACCTACCACTGGGATGTATCACAGCTACCGATGGGTGTATATTTCATAAGAATAAACTTGGAGAACTACCACAATACTTATAAATTGATTAAAATACGCTAACCTGAAGTAACTGTCCCGCCACGGCGGGACAGTTCATAAAGCTGTCACTCCTTCGGTATACGAATCTCAATACACGGGAGGATGAGATCCGGATCCTTTATGATATCCTTATTGTATTCGTAAATCACTTTCCACTTCCTCTCGTCACCATAAAACTGAAGTGCTATCTTCTTCAAAGTGTCGCCTTTCTTAATCCTGTAGACAATATAGGGTTTCTCAACCTGCTCTTTTAGGGAAGCAAGCTCAGCTTCGAGTTCCTTCACCTTAGCTTCCTTTTCGGCTTTCTCCTTTTGGAGTGCATCAACCTTAGCTTCAAGTTCGGCTACTTTAGCTTCGGCTGACTTAACTGCTGCTTCAGCCTCTTGGATTGCAGCCATCGTCTCAGGTTTCGCCCAACGTACACAGCCAGCCACTACAAAGGTTGTCAAAACTACTGCAATTATCGACCAAGTTATGGCTCTCATATTACCTCCTACTCCTCGATGGGTATTTTAAGCTCCCATCCCGGCAGTATAAAATCGGGATCCTTGATTATGTCGCGGTTGGCATCAAATATCTTCTTCCAACACATGTCACCGCCGTAGAATTTCTCAGAAATTGAGCGTAACATATCACCCGGCTTAACGATGTAGGTTTCATAACGTAGCTTCGGTAAAGCAGCCCTTAGCTTATCGAGCTCGGCTGTCAACTTACCTATTTTGCTATCAAGTGCACTAATCTCGGATTCAAGAGATACCACCTGATCTTCAAGCTCCTTTATCTTAGCATTAAGGGTGGTTTCTTTCTGCTTCAGTTCCGCGAGCTTCGCCTGCGCCTCCTCTTCCTTTAGCCTTTCTTGGCCATAGAGTGGAATGATGAGCAGTATCATACATAAAAGTAACCATCGTTTCATGTTAACCTCCTATTTTATATTAAGTTAGGATTTATGAGGTTTTGTCAATCACATTCGAATCGACCACGGTTGACACAAATTTTATAAAGATATTTTTATATAGGGAATAAGGAGGTAGTAGATGGCGAAGGTGGACGAACTGGTAGCTGCTATAAAGGAACTGAAAGTGAAAGAACTTGCCGACCTAATTAAGGCATTAGAAGAGGAATTTGGTGTAAAAGCTGCCCCTGTAGCAGTAGGTGTACCAGCAGCCGCTGGTACAGGAGCACCAGCTGCTGCACCTGCAGCCGAGGAGCAGACCGAATTCGATATCATACTGAAAGAGCTCAAACCCGACGCCAACCGCGTAGCCGTTATAAAGGAGGTACGTGCTATATTGGGATTGGGGTTGAAGGAAGCCAAGGACTTCGTGGATAGCATACCGAAACCTGTTAAGGAAAAAGTTACAAAGGAAGAGGCCGAATCCCTAAAACAGCGGTTAGAAGCAGTTGGTGCAGTTTGTGAAATTAAATAGCAGTTATAGTTCCCGTATGATACAGGGATGAAAGAAAAAGTTTTAAACTTTGTTAAAACTACATACGCACCACCGTTGGGAGATCTCACTGCATTGCAGTGGGAATCGTTCAATGACTTCTATCAGTTTGATGTACCACCTGATAAACGCGAGAAGAAAGGGTTGCAAGCACTTTTCGAGGAGTTCTTCCCGGTTGAAGATATACACAAACGCTACAAATTGGAATTCGTGTGGTATGACTTTGGCACCCCCCGGTATACCCCTGAAGAGGCACGTGCTAAAAGTGTCACATATGGTATACCACTGAAAGCATATTTTCGGTTGATAGTACGTGGTGAGGAAGGTCTACCACCCGACGTTATCGAACAGATAGTATACATAGGTGAAGTACCTATGCTCACACCTCAGGGGAGCTTCATAATCAATGGAGTTGAACGCGTGGTTATCAGCCAGCTACGTCGTATGCCAGGCGTGTACTTCGGCGAGGAGATACATCCCACCGGTAAACGCTTAATATCGGCTGAGATCATACCATACAGAGGCCCTTGGATAGAGATAGTAAGTGATGTCAACGATATGCTCTATATAAAGCTGGACCGTCAACATAAGATATTCATTACAACACTGCTGAGGGCATTGGGCTACGAAGATAACAGCACGATATTGAAGCTATTCTTAGACGTTAAAGAAGTCGATATAGACAAAGCTGAAGGTGAAGCACTCGCTGATGACATAAAGAAAGATGCACATACATACTTAGCACGTGCTGGCGATATATTGGACGAGGATCTAATCCGCAGCCTGAAAGAGTTTGGTGTCACCAAAGTACGTATACTTGTGGGTGAGAATATCTACTATCTTCTGAATACCATTCATCGCGATAGGGAGGGTACCCAGAAACAGGCCGTGGAAAAGATATACTTCATACTACGTGGTGTACCGGCACCGGATGCCGAAACAGCACGTCGCTTCCTTATGGATGCATACTTCTCGGAGAAGTATTTCTATCTGGGGCCACTTGGACGAAAGCGGTTAAATGAACGGCTTGGGCTCAATCTCACAACCCACACACTTACGCCACAGGATATCATCGGAACGGTACGTTATCTATTACGTACACCACACGAATATCGTAAAATAGATGATGCCGACCATCTGGGTAACCGTCAAGTACGTCGTATAGGGGATCTGCTCGTCGAACAGTACAGGTTGGGTTTTGCTCGCCTCGTATGGGGTGTACAGGAGAAGATGGCCATGCACGACGTAGCACACCTCACCCCACAGGGGTTGCTAAACGTGCGTACGCTTATTAAAACAATTATGGCATTCTACACCACGTTCCCGCTCTGTCAGTTTATGGATGGTACCAACCCGCTCTCCATTGTAACACATAAACGTAGATTGTCGAAACTTGGTCCGGGTGGGTTAACTCGCGAAACTGCCGGCATAGAAGCGCGTGATGTACATTATTCACATTACGGACGTATATGTCCGATTGAGACACCAGAAGGTCAAAACGTGGGTGTAATTAATACCTTAGCTCTATATGCACGTATAACCGAGAATGGTGTCATCACCACACCCTATTGGAGGGTAGAAAAAGGTGTAGTCACAAACGAGTTAGTATATCTATCAGCTACTGAAGAAGAGGAGAAACTCATTGCCCAAGCATTGACACCGATTGACGAACACCGTAAACTGATCGGCCCAAGAATACTTGCCAGACGCGGTTCCGAATACTTATGGGCACACCCTGAAGATATCGAATACATGGAGGTGTCACCCAAACAGATGGTAGGGTTATCGGCCTCCCTTATTCCATTCCTTGAGCATGACGATGCTACACGTGCATTGATGGGATCAAACATGCAACGTCAGGCTGTACCATTGCTTTACCCCGAGGATCCCATCATCGCCACCGGTATGGAGGAGAAAGTCGTACGTGATTCTGGTGTTGCAGTTATCGCCCAATCTGACGGTGTAGTCGTACGTGTAGACAGCAATGTCATAGTGATCAAACCAAACGGCAAAAAGGAGCTCGAATATTACTGGTTGAATAAGTTTGATCGATCCAATCAAAACACCTGCTACAACCAACGTCCAATCGTCAAGCCTGGTGACAAAGTTAAGAAGGGTGACATAATCGCAGACGGTGGTGCCACAAAGAATGGTAAGTTAGCGTTAGGTAAAGACGTACTTGTAGCTTTTATGTCGTGGCGTGGTTACAACTTTGAGGACGCTATCGTAATAAGTGAGCGATTGTTGAAGGATGATGTGTTCACATCGTTCCATATTGAAGAGCTTGAGCTTGAGGTACGTGAGACACGGCTTGGCCCCGAAGAAGTAACCCGCGACGTACCGAATGTACCTGAAGAGCCTCTACGTCACTTGGACGAAGCTGGCCTTGTACGTGTAGGTGCGTACGTGAAGCCCGGTGATATACTTGTGGGTAAAATCACACCACGAGGTGAAGCTGAACTCTCACCCGAGGAACGGCTACTGCGTGCAGTATTCGGTCAGAAAGCGGCTGATGTTAAGGATGCTTCACTTTATGTGCCAGCCGGGCTCGAAGGTGTGGTTATTGACGTGCAGATACTCTCAAGGAGACCCAAACCCGGTGAAACTGACCTCGTGTGGGAGAAACGAGTTGAGCGCCTCAAATCCGAGATAAAACGCAAATACAGGCAGATGCGCGAAGATGCACGCAAATATCTGGATCTCTCCGAAGATGAATACAAAGCTTACGTAAAAGAGTTACGTGCACGCGAAAAGGAAGAGCTACGTAAAGTCATGGAGGGTGACGAATTACCGTATGGTATATTGAAGATAATAAAGGTATGGATAGGCCAACGTAGGAACCTCACGATAGGGGATAAACTTTCGGGTAGACACGGTAACAAAGGTACAATAGGTATAATATTGCCAGAGCATGACATGCCATTCTTGGAAGATGGTACACCGGTTGATGTGGTGTTGGATCCACTGGGTGTACCCTCACGTATGAACATAGGGCAGATACTCGAAACACACCTTGGATGGGCGGCTAAGAAGCTTAACATAAAGATAGTTACCCCTGTGTTCGAGGGCCCCAAGATTGAGGAGATAAGGAAGCTAATGAGGAAGGCCGGTTTACCAGAGAATGGTAAGGTCACATTACGTGACGGCTACACAGGTGAACCTTTCAAACAACCCGTGACGGTAGGTTACATGTACATAATGAAGCTCGTACATATGGCAGAGGATAAAATACATGCAAGAAATATAGGGCCGTACTCGCTTATCACACAACAGCCGTTGGGTGGTAAGTCACGTGCTGGCGGACAGCGTTTTGGTGAAATGGAGGTATGGGCACTCGAAGCGTATGGTGCAGCATATGCATTACAGGAGATGTTAACAGTGAAGTCAGACGATATGATCGGTAGACGTAAAGTGTATGAAGCTATCATCAAAGGTGAAGAGTTACCAGAACCTGGCTTACCAGCATCGTTTAACGTACTTTTGCGCGAACTTAACGGGCTATGTCTCGCTACATATCTCATAAGACGTAAAGAATCCGATAAGCGCAAAGAAATAGGTTAAACCACCCCGACCATAGTGCATTTCTATATGCTGGCGTTCGTTTTGCTTCTGTTTGATCCACCTATTTGGTACTGTATGGAATGTTTAGATAACTTCGTATTTAATCCATCGATTTATGTACATAGTATACGTTTGGGTACAGGGCTATTGTATGGGTTGACCGAACTCCCTTATTATATGGTAGCGGTTAGACTGCCCTACAAATCAGTGGATATCGGGCTATCAGGGATGCAATTCGGTAGTAGCTTCTACCATGAAAACGAACTTCTCTTCAACTTACGGTGTGGTCAGCTTCACACATATGGAATAAATCTACGAGTACTGCATGTGGGAGGTAAAGGGAGCACCCCCATTTACAATTGGGCACTCGACTGTGGTGTAGGAGTTTATCACACTAAAATGCCAATTTTTGTGGTTATACGTAATTTTAATCCCAACCTATTGCGAACACAATTGCTCAGCGGTATAGTATACAACTATCGTGGGTTGCGGTTGATAGTCCTTTTAGAATACGTCGAAACAAAAACACAACATGTTCATGGTTTACTGCAACTATCGCCACATTCTCTGTGCAGAATTACGTTGGTTTGTTCGACTATCAAATTCTGGGGTTGTAAACTCTCTTTTAATCAGCCTCCGCTCATTATCGAATTTTGTCCAATATCACATCCCACATTGGGATGGTCTATTTATTCAGTGCTCTCGGTACAGTTATAACGCCATGGGGTGTATTAAGTACAAGTTTATTTCCTTTTACTCCGGTTATCTCAAATAATTCAATATCTGCCCCTGTAATCACATCGCCCGGATTAACAGTGAACATATCATCCCATTGTCCATCATTGTCCTTATCCCACCAGCCTAGTCCATCACCTACGCTTAAGTTACCGTCACCATCAACATCATCCCATGCTTCTACATATATTTCTTTTGGTTCATCAATCTCCCACGTAACCGTATAGTTACCGGTCTGTGGATCAACTTGTGTAATGGCTGCGATTACTATATACTCGGTATGTGAGGAGTCCAGGAACGCATAACATTGATTGCTTAGCGTATGACCTGGCCATGTCACTGTACCGGAGACCGTAACCCCCGTAACAGGACCTCCACCTATAGATGCAATAAATTTCGACAGAAAAGCGTGCCAGTTAGTAGCACGGAACCTAAGCCGTACGTAGTGGGTTGAGTCAAACAACTCGTGATTAAACGGGAAGTGGATGTTCACCCCACCGCGGGTTAATCCAGCCACATTCGTCATCGTAAATGGTACCGCATCGTTGATAGCGTCAATGACAGCATCGGCATCTTGACGTATCAAAGGTTTCTGACCGATTGTGGGTTGTTGTTTCACCCTTTTTGCATATTCACGTAGGTCGACGAATGCAGGGTCGTCATACTGTGTGTAATGGGTTTCGTTAAATGCATTCAATACCTCCTGCCATTCAGCTGCTGTCTCGACCTCTGTCACAAGGTGGTTACCGAAATCGCCTATTTTCGCTGCAAGTGTATTCATTTTACTCAAATCTATAAGCGCAAAATGTACATCTTTGCCCTTACGTTCACCTGCGTTGTAGACTGCAGTTACTATCTTTTGACCGAGTTCACTTGCCGGCATTTCGGGGTTCGCAACCAGAGCACCTAACCATTCTGCTGACCCCAGCACACTTTCCATCGGCATCATAAATTGTGATCCACACATATAATCAGCAACATCTTTTAGCTCGTACGCTACCTCCACCATAGCCATGAGACATGCGTGAAAGACTATGATATCAAAATGTATGTCAACATCCTCTAACACTTCACGTAGTTCCGGTATCGACATCAAATCGCCGGCACCGTTCTGCTCATCCTGACATACACCACGCCAACCAGATCCATGATCGTCGATCACTAACATGTAGTGGTTAGCGGGATAGTTTTCCTTCACGTAATTGATGAAATCCTTCAACGTCTGTGGATCCGACATATCCTTGGTACCAAGTGTCTGCAGTACTGGCGAGCTAAGCGAATCCGGTAGCTCATCGGAATACTTTTCGATATAGTAATACTTGAGTAATCCACCTCTTTTGATAGACGAGACAGCCGCTATTATCTTCACTTTATCGGTGGAACCTACCTCCTCCATTTCCTGTATATCCTCTATGACGTATGAAGTGTTGTTTTGACTGATATCAAGATTGTTGTTACCATCTGCGTAGACCATAATCGTCCATTCAGGTTTAACCTCAGCAGGTGGTGCCTTTCTACACCCGTATAGAGCCATTAGCCCTATCACCACAAACAATACAATCCGTCTCATTTCTCCTCCTTCTAACTTTATAAATATATAACTTGCGTAAGTTGGGGTCAATAGTATCAACGTGTTGACCTACATGTATAGTGTGTATCATATTATAGTGTGTGGCTGTTGATCGTATTGCTTACGTTACCCGAATATGAATGGGAATCAGACAATAAGTTTACTATATCATCCTATAATTTAGAAGAGCTGTCACGTTTGAAGGATAATCCAATAGATTTAAATACGGCCACATTCGCAGAAATAGTGCGGTTACCATGGATATCAGTTATACTGGCTGAGAAGATAATCACCCAACGTTCGCAACGCCCATTCCGTGATACATGCGATTTCATCCAACGTCTACACATAAGCAATACACTATGGGGGAAAATTGCGCCTTACGTTACGGTTGGACCAGGTCGAAAACGCCCAACATTCTCCACCAAGCTGAGATTAAGTCAACGCCTACGTACCATATGGGGATATCAGCGTGCTGGATGCTTAGGCTCGCCTTACGAAGCACGTACATTTTTACAAGTACGATATCCTGAGCGGTTTGCGTTCCATCTGCTGATACAGAAGGATCTGTACGAGCCACACTACGATGATTTCGTTTCATGGGGTATCGATATGCGGTTACCGCGAGTTGACCGCCTATTCGTGGGTAATTATGCTCTGGAGTTTGGTGAGTCACTAATGTTTGGTCCCCCATACAGAAGGATAAAATTCTATGCACTAAAGGGTGCGTCTCGCCTTATAATACCATACAGGATGGACGGTAACGAGAATCGTACACTGCAGGGTGTTGCCATGAAGTACGAGTTGGCAAGCATATCGTGGATAGGGTTCGCCTCATACACTATGCGTGATGCGAGGATCTACCATGATACCGTCAACCGCATAATTTATGAAAACTTATATCATGATACATATTCTAACCTAAACGCAAAGAATAGGGTGGACGAACTCCTATATGGGCTATACATAGGTACAGATTGGGTTAGCTTTATGTTAAGTACCCTCAATTACAGAGGTGACTATGGGTTTGCGATACCTACCAGTTGTAAGATGATGAGCTTAATGTGGAATCTCCCTATACGTGGAGAGGTAACTTTCTACGGTGAGATAGGGCGCACTATATGGGATAGCTACGGTGATGCACAGGTAATGGGTATAAACTATGGCCGTGGTAGATGGAGGTTAACTTTACTCTGGCGTAACTATGAAGATGAGTTCTGGGCGCCATTTGGTACCTCGTTACGTGAAACCCGCAGCAGTAGTGAGTGTGGCCTTATACTCGCATATGCGTATGTTGCACGAGGTTGTAAGTTCAATTTCTATATAGATAGGTACTTAGTATCATACACCCAACTTTATGTTGATTGCAGGATGACGATATTGTATAATTTCTGGCGTAACTATACACTTTATGTATCATATCGTGAGAAAAAGGCTTCCAATAATTCGCAATATTACAGGTCGGAGCTACGTTGTGACACCCGCTACAGAGAAAATACGTTCGAACTACGGACACGCCTTATAAGGGTTTGGTCCTCATCCGGGATTGGGCGCTTATTTTACATAGAGGTGGGCAAGAAATTAGCTGGTTATTCGGTTTCCTTACGTTACACAGTGTTTGGGGCCACTGAATCAAGGGTGGCCTATGTGTATCAGTTCGAAAATGTGGCCGGCATTATAAGGAACATACCACTATATGGTGATGGCGAACGCATACTATTGAAGTTGACTTTATCTGTACGTAGTAGCACCGTATATTTATTCTACGTGTTCCACGTAAGGGGTGACCAATTCCATAAACATGAACTTGGTATAAGATGGGACATACGGCTATAATGAAGCACGCAGTTGATGCACTTCAAAGAGGTGAGGTCATAGCTTTCCCTACAGATACTGTTTATGGGTTGGGGGCTGATGCTTACAATGATGAGGCGATCGACAAGATCTATCGTATCAAACGCAGAAGCAGAGACAAACCCCTAATACTTTTCATCAAAAATAAAGCTGAATTACCTCAATATGTGACTGAACTGACGGAGGCTACGTTATCATTAATGGAGAAGTACTGGCCAGGTCCACTTACCTTGATTTTTAAAGCAAAAACGTCCACCCCATGTCAAAGCGCTAATCACACCGTCGGTATACGTATACCAGATCATCAACTTGTGCTTACATTGTTAGAGCGGCTGGATTTCCCCTTAGCTACCACAAGCGCTAATATAGAAGGTGAGCCGCCCCTTAGTGAGCCCGAGCAAATCAGATCCCAACTTGGTATAAGGGTGATCTTAGGTGACGAGAAGATAACAATGGGAGTACCTTCTACCATACTTGATGTGACAACTGCACCTCCCACCTTGTTACGTACTGGTAAGCTCAAGCCCGGTATACTCTGGCAAGATCTTAAACATCTGAAAATATGTGATAAACTGCATTTACTATTCGTCTGCACAGGTAACCGCACGAGAAGTGTCATCGCTGAGTGGCTTGCAAGGACCATATTTCCCGACCTTGTAGAAGTACGTTCAGCTGGTGTATTACCAGGAGGTGCGCCACCCGACCCTAAAGCTGTCATGGTCATGCGTGAGAAAGGTATCGATATATCTAGCCATCGTTCGTTATCTATCGATGTTGACTTACTGAAGTGGGCAGACTTTATCTTTGTCATGGAGTACCGTCATGTGGAATTTATCGAGTATTTATATCCAGATGCATTACCATATGTTTTTTACCTTGATACACTTTCGAAGGAGGTGGGTGAAATACCCGACCCTATTGGTTCACCGATAGAGAATTATCAACTTGTCAGAGATATCATCGAAATAAGGTTGATGGAACTTAGCCGATATTTACTCTTTGAGTAACGCTTTTCTTGATAATAAAGGACGCCCTTCGTCGTCAAACCCTATCACTTTAACAGCTACCTCATCACCTATTTTTACAACTTCTTCAACCCTTTTGACCCGCTTGTGATCGAGTTGCGATATGTGTATCATACCATCAACACCTGGCGCTATCTCCACTATTGCACCAAATGGTAGTATACGTTTTACCCTACCGATGTAGACTCTACCCTCACATGGACCGTTTACAATAAGTGATACCATCTGATACGCTTTCTCGGTAGCTTCCTTATCTTTTGAGTGGAACACGATACGTGAATCCTTAACCTCAATTTCTGCACCCGATCGTTCCACGATCTCACGTATTATCGTACCACCTGGACCTATGATTTGGCCGATTTTCTCCTTGGGTACTTCCATCACCTTTATCTTAGGTGCGTATGGTGATATTTCACTACGTGGGCCAGGTAATACCTTTTCCATCAACCCAATAATGTAGTGGCGGACGGATTTGGCGCCCTCCAGCGCATCTTTCAGGATGTCTTTACTTATACCTGGTACTTTAATATCGAGCTGTATAGCTGTGATACCATCACGTGTACCGGCAATCTTAAAGTCCATATCACCGGCATGATCTTCCTCGCCAAGTATATCCGTAAGTATAACATCACCGACTAATCCCATTGCGATACCGGCGACATGTGTTTTTGTAGGTACACCTGCATCCATCAACGATAACGAGCCTGCACATACTGTGGCCATGGATGATGAGCCGTTCGACGATAATATATCGGAGACCACCCTTATAGTATATGGAAAGGCTTCGCTCGCTGGTAGGATGGGTTCCAGTGCTTTCTCAGCTAACCGTCCATGTCCTATCTCACGCCTGCGAGGTGCCTTCAAAGGTGCAGCTTCACCCGTGCTGAATGGTGGAAAGTTATAGTGTAACATGAAAGTTTTCCAACTCTCGCCAGTGAGTTCCTCCACATGCTGTTCATCGGCAGCTGTACCGAGTGTGGTTACTGCGAGGCTCTGTGTCTCACCGCGTGTGAAGAGTGCCGACCCATGTACACGCGGAAGTACACCTACCTCACACGATATAGGACGTACATCCGTGGGTTTCCTACCATCCAATCTACGTCTTTCTTTTAGTATCAATTCACGAATATATGTATTCTTTATCTCTTCAACGATTGTCGCTACATAGGGGGTATCGGGATACTCCTCTCGTATACTGAGCCAGATTTTCTCTAACAAGTTATGTCTGTCTTTTTTGCGAGTATGGTTGAGTGCATTGATGATCGCATCTTTATACTTACGTTCGATGTTAGCCTTTATAGTGGGATCAATCTCAACCCGAGTATATTCAAACGGCGTTATTTCTATGGAATTAAGCAATTCTTCCTGTAGTTCGATAGTCTTTATTATTTCGCTATGAGCAATTTCAAGTGCCTCGAACAGGGTGGATTCGTCCACCTCATATGCACTGGCCTCTATCATTGTTATACCTTCTTTGGTACCTGCTACTACCATATCGAGTGTACTGTTTTCAAGTTCGGTAACGGTGGGGTTGACCACCAATTCACGCCCTATTTGACCGATCCTCACTGCACCTATGGGTCCATTAAACGGTAATCCAGCTGCAAGTAACGCAAACGATGCACCTATTATTGCTGGTACGTCGGGCTGATTCTCCTGATCTGCCGAAAACACTATTGCGGTTACCTGTACATTATGCAGAAAATCATTTGGAAACAATGGCCGTACTGGCCTATCTATCAGACGTGCTGTGACGATTTCAGTTTCGTGTGGCTTACCCTCACGCTTGTAATATCCACCGGGTATTCTACCTGCAGCACCTGCTTTCTCTTGGTAATCAACCGTAAGTGGTAAGAACGGTGTATCGGAGACTACAGATTGGCTTACACATACAGTGACGAGTACACTTGTATCACCATATTTGACAAGTGCAGCTCCGTCACTCTGAAATGCAATATCACCTGTAGAAATAGAAAATGTCCTACCCGCGATTTCGCATTGAACTTGAGGCATCACTTTCTGAGACCCAACTTTTGGATCACCTCCCTATAGCGAACGGGATCGTTCTCCCTAAGATAGCGTAGAAGCTTTTTACGCTTTGATACTAATTTGATGAGCCCATACCGCGAATGTAGGTCTTTACGATGGCGTTTCATATGTTCGGTAAGATTGCGTATCCTTTCCGTTAATATACCTATTTGTACCTCAACCGATCCTGTATCGTTAGGATGTTGTTGTAACTCTTTTATGATTTCGTGGTTCGGTTTCATCCAATTAAAATAACCATAAATTAAAAAAGTCAACAATTTTCGACTGGCTGGTCTGTGTTATCCTTTGCATATCGTAAGTTTATATTCTAAAAACTGAACGCTTTATCTTTATCGCACCATGTGGGCATACTTCGTAACAGCATGTACATAGTATGCACTTATGATGATCAATCATATAAGGGGGACCCGATATCGCATTAGCAGGACACGAATCGGCACATACCCCACATGTACGACATCTGTTTGTGATCACAGGTCTATAACTAAATAGTAATGAGTAGATGTAGCGTAAAACCGTGGGTAGTATGAGATTTACAACCCTTGTTTGTGGCATCCGTATCCTTAGGGTGGTAACCTCACTGATAAGCTCGTATGAGGGAAGGGAGGCAATTTTTATTTCTGGAAAAATTCTCTCTGAGATGCGTGCAAGTTTTGTTATAGCAAAATCCATAGCAAGTGCATCGTCAGCTATCCCCAGTATACCGAAAGCTTTGGGCTCACCAGCGGACGGGCCGTTACCTTCCATACCTAAGATACCATCGAGCACCGTAATATGTGATGGTATCAACTTGTACAGCCTTAAAAGCATCTTCGTAAAGGAGACAGGATCAGGATACATACTATGTAAGTGCGATTTATATAACCCAGGTACTAAGCCAAACAAATTCTTAACCGCCAGCGTCATACCTGTCAAACTGTGAGTCTTTAATTTAGGTAGGTTAACGATCATATCCACATCGTAACAGATTTTGGATATGTGTAAATCATCCACAATCTTGATAGAATAGCGGTTGAGGTCCAGCAATTCTGCACCTACTTTATTGGCAACCGCTCGCATGCCAGTTATAATCCATAAGCTTTCCATATCTTTTACTGCACCACCGGGGCTGTCGCCGATTAATACCTTGCCACCATGATCAACCACCCATTCGGCGATACCTTCAACCACCATCGGATGTGTAGTTATTGCAGCTGAAGGTGGTTTCGCTGTTAGTAGGTTGGGTTTGAGCAACACCCTATCACCCCGCCTTATGATATCCGTGTACCCTAGTAGGTTGAAGCCGCGTTCGATGGTCGCCTTGAGTATGGATTTACGGTAGGTTTCACATTTGAGTAGCACTACCTTCATGCTGTGCTAGTATAGCATTGACCATGGTTAGTGCCTCACGTGTGGGTTTAACATCATGTACACGGAAGTAAGTGGCACCGTTCAAAAACGCTATGAGGTTGCTGGCGATTGAGCCGATCACACGGTCACGTGGGTTGTCTATACCTAAGATCTTACCAATAAAGCTTTTACGTGATACACCGATCATCACGGGTGTGCCAAGCCTACATAGTGAGGATAGATTACGCAATATTGTTAAGTTATCCTCCACACGTTTGCCGAACCCTATCCCGGGGTCGATGATAATGTTTTCACGCTTTATACCGTAGGATTGGGCAAATTCAAGCCTTTCGTTAAAGTATGTGATAAGTTCATGCATCACATCTTCATAGTAAGGGTTAACTTGCATAGTTCTGGGTGTACCTTTCATATGCATTATTACAACCTTTGCATTATACTTGGCGATAACTTCAGGCATGTGTGGGTCGAACCTCAACCCTGATACATCGTTCACAATCTCTGCACCCAATCTCAGTGCAGCTTCAGCTACCTCACTTTTATATGTATCAATAGAAATCCTTATCCCTCTATCTGCAAGCTGTTCGACTACGGGTAAGACGCGGCGTAGCTCGTCATCCACTGGTACAGGGGTGGCACCTGGGCGGGTGGATTCACCTCCTACATCGATGATATCGGCACCTTCTGTGGCCATCCTCATCGCATGCGATACCGCCACGTTGGGGTCTAAGAATAGCCCACCATCGGAGAACGAATCCGGGGTTACGTTCAATATTCCCACGAGGATGAACTTTTTACCCATAAGTTTAAAATATTGACAACCCATGCATGGCAAGGGATAAGTTGATGAACCCATAATCTCGATTAATTTTTAACACTAAGCGAGGTATTATGTACCTGCTATTGTGTATGGTGTTGGAAGTGACCATCTCGTATAGAGGGGGTATATCGAAAAATAATATAACATTCTATCATACCAAAGGCTATGTGATACCGAGGTTAGCAGATGCGGTTTACGATAATCCCACAGGTTATCCCACCCTACCGAGTATACCGATGTTCTTCTACGTACCAGAGGGTGCAAAGGTTACCAACTGTGAATTTAAAGTAATACATCGCGAGATAATACCTTTGGATGCACCAATTTATCCGACACAACCACCAGTTATTAAACCCATACCTGGGAAGGAGATACCTGTACCGGAATTTGTCCACCTCAAAGAAGAAGTTAAATCACTCGCTGTATATCCAGAAACCTACACCAAACTTGGGTATATCGGTAACCTCAGCGGCTATCACGTACAGGAGTTGATAACCTACCCCATACGTTATTTGCCAAGCAAAAATGCGCTCGAACTTGTAACCGAGTTTGAACTACAGCTCACGTATGAGGGTGGTAAGCATTCCAGGGGTTCAATACTGGGGTATGAACTTGCCAGGTGTATTGTTGCAAATCCCAACGATTTACCTGTACCTAAATCCAGCTCACCTGCATATCTGGTGATCACCTCGTCATCGATGATGGACGAGTTTGCACCACTTATCGAGTGGAAGCGCCAGAAGGGGCTACACGTTATCACTCAGAACATACAGTGGATATACAGCAACTACGGAGGTTTAGACTGTGCAGCTAAAATTCGTAACTATATTCGTGATATGTACGAGGATTCAAATGTCGTGTTTGTACTGTTGGGTGGTGATACCAACATCATACCCAAACGTATAGCGTTCGCCATGTGTTGTGAAGCCGGTTTCGAGCCTAACGAAGATAGTATCTGTGCAGACCTATACTACTCAGATCTCGATGGTACATGGGATGCAGATGGTGATGCTGTTTACGGTGAAGTAACCGACAATGTTGACCTATATCCCGACGTGATAGTAGGTAGAGCTTCAGTGAATGATGGCGATGAAGCCGCTATATGGGTGGATAAGCTCTTAACTTATGAACGTAATCCACCTCAGGATTACGAGAATCGTGCACTGTTTTTGGGTGAGATATTGTGGTGGGATCCTTACACGGATGCCGGTATAGGTAAAGATATGATCGAAGAAGCAGCATTCCCACCCGCTGGATGGGAGATAACCAAGCTTTACCAATCACTCGGTAACGAAACCCCTGCTGCTGTTATAGAAGAAGTTAATGCCGGTAAGAATCTAATCAACCACGACGGTCACGCGTGGTGGTATGTGATGGGTGTAGGTACTGGATATATCTCTAACTACGAGATGGACAACCTCATCAATGCACCTCGTTATGGTATATGGTATTCTATAGGGTGTTGGCCGGCAGCTTTCGATTACGACTGTATTGCGGAACACTTCATACATAGTCCACAGGGTGGTGGTGTCGCTTTCATAGGTAACAACCGCTACGGGTGGGGTTCACCAGGTAACCCCGGCTATGGGTACTCTGATATATACGATCGTGAATTCTTTGTAGTATTGTTTAAAGAAGGTGGTTACAAGCATCTTGGGTTGGCGTTGGCTAAAGCCAAGATACACTTCATACCATACGCACGTGATGCAAACGTATGGCGATGGCACCAGTACCAGGTCAACCTGTTAGGTGATCCCGAGATGCCGGTGTGGTTAGGTATACCTGACGATATGGAGGTGAGCTTGCCACATCAAATACCTACAGGTGACGTTATGTTGCGGGTGATGGTATCAGCTGATGGTTATCCACTCGATAGCGTTAGGGTGGCGGTGGCTAAGCCCGATGAATCACTGTACGAACATATCTATACGGATGTCAATGGTACAGCGATACTCAATCTACATGTAGAAACTGGAGGTAACCTCATCGTTACGGTGACCAAGCCTAACTACATGCCGGTTATTGATACCATCCAAGTAGGTGATGGTTATATACCGCCACAGTTTTATGGTTACACCATCATCGATACATTAGGTAACAACGATGGTGAGCCCAATCCTGGCGATACTATCGTGTTGGTTACCAAACTTACGTGCGTAGAAGGCCCATACTCAGGTGTGTTATCAACTAACGATATATATATCACCATCATTGACAGTATCGACGAACGTGACTCTTGTATACAGGATACTGCGGTGTTGAGGTTCACCTTGTACATTGACGACGAAAGTCCACCACATAGCGCAGGTTTGGGGTTGCGATTCACTTTCGACGATTGTGTTTGTAACTATAACATGGGGTTGGAGATAAAATTGGCACAACCCAAGCTGATAGATTATGTGGTTCAGGATACTCCAATACAATCCACAGATACCGTACACGTGGGGTTTGCTATCACCAACGCCGGAAACGGATTGCTGAGCTCACCACGATGTTGGCTATCATCCACCGTACCCTACATTGATATACCTGCAGAGACATTGCAATTGATGTCGATACCGCCGGGTGATACAATATGGACCGACTTCTTCACCGTCTATGTGGTGGATGCACCTGAAATCTGTTTC
The DNA here is from genome assembly GCA_965612795.1 of uncultured bacterium. Taxonomy (GTDB): domain Bacteria; phylum Hydrothermota; class UBA3073; order NMUJ01; family NMUJ01; genus NMUJ01. The sequence goes on from CBFDTI010000018.1 coordinate 18,696, forward strand.
CCTGATGTGATAGCCAATCTACGCGATATCTATGGATACGGGTTCGCTGATACGTTACAGCTCGTAGTGGGTAGGCCTGGCTTCTTCGATGATGTCGAATCAGAAGTTGATTGGATGCATGGTGGTACAAACGATAATTGGCATCGATCCACAATACGTGCACATTCAGGTGATCACTCATGGTATATGGGGGTGGAAGATTCCGCCAGTTATTTAAATAATACCTGCGCGTGGTTGTTGAGCCCCACCATTGTGTTGCCACCAGATGCAGAGTTACATTTCTGGTATTGGATGGATATCACCACATATGGAAGTGATGGCCTATACGTGACCGTGGGGTATGACGGTGATTGGGATACACTCGATTATATTGGTAGTGGTGGGGCGCTCGATTCAATGCTAAATTTTGGCGTGGATTGGGTACCTGCACATTACAATTTAAATATGTACGAAGCTGGTGATACACTACAGGTTAAGTTCATATTTGTGAGCGACGAAACAGATGTTGCCGAAGGTGTTTATCTCGACGATATATACGTAGGTAGATCGGTACCACAACCGTTTGTGAGGTTACTAAGTGCGTATCCAGTTACAGGAGTGACAGGTGAAATAGTCATCTCGCTTATAAATGATGGCAATACAGCCATCGACAGCGTCTACGCAAAGCTATCCACAGTTGATACGATGGTACAAATCCTTACTGATAGCATGTTTTATGGTAGGTTACTCCCTATGGAATCCAAATCCCAAGTATATACGATATCGCTGAACGAAAATACACCCCCTGACCACATTATACCGTTTGAGCTTACCATATATGGTAGCGGTGGATACTCACAGCGTAATAGCTTTAAAATGGAAGCAGGTACACTCGTACCCGTGGAACCAACCACCCATCCCATACGCTATGAATTTGTCCCGGTAGCGCTCGGTAATAAGCTTATCATCCACTATACGGCACCAGAGATAGGTACTTTAAGGATTAAGGTTTACGATGTAGCAGGTAGGCTTGTCGATACTTGGTACTTCAACATAGAGCATACCCATGCACGTATAGAGTTAACACATACACTCAAATCCGGTATATACTTTATTGAAGCTAAACTCAACAATATGCGGGTTATTAAAAAGCTGACAATATTCTGATGCTTTTGTATATCTTAATATTGGCCTTTATCTCACCGGATGAAGTGCATCCAGGTGATAGGGGCTATGGTATAACTGCATTCCGTTACAACCGTATCGATACGTTTCAGGTGGAGATTATCGATGTCATCCCACGTGCATTCCCTAGTGATAAACATATAGTGTTGGCACGCATATGGGGTAGGCGGGTTGATACCACCGGTGTAGCAGCTGGTATGAGTGGTAGCCCAATCTTTATCAATGGCAAGTTGTTAGGTGCGCTCGCGTACGCATGGGAGTTCGCTAAAGAAGCAATTTGTGGTATCACACCTATTACAGAAAGTATGGAAAGTGTCGGCCTACAGCAAGGTGCTGATCTCAAAAGCATGGGGTTATCACCATATAATTTACCATTAGTGGCTGCAGGGTTGGTGCCTGAGGTTATCGATAGCTTGGCAAACGTGTTTGTTTACCCCATTGTTACAGATGTTACAGGTAAAGTGGAGGGTGACTCTATCTTCACCGGTAGCCCTATCGGCATATTACTGGTGGATGGTGATGCGCGGTTAGGTGCAGTTGGTACCTGCACGTACTATAAAGATGGAAAATTATGGGCGTTTGGGCATCCGTTTCTTGGTGCAGGTGATGTACGGTTACCGATAACTACTGCACGTATACATTATGTTTTACCATCGCTTTCGGTGTCACGTAAGATAGCGTCACTTGGCAATGTGGTAGGGGTTACACATTGGGATGGTATAATGGGCATCTACGGTGTGTTGGGTGAACTTCCGGATTGGCTCATCATGGATGTAACCATCGGTGATGATACGTTTCACTATAAAATTGTGCAATGGAGGCCCATCA
>CBFDTI010000019.1:0-20157 GCA_965612795.1 uncultured bacterium
ACTATAAACCCACAATATATGTGATACTACCGCTGGCTTACAAGGAGATAGCATTTTTCCCCAAAATTCGTACATTTATATTTGACTCATTACCTTGCATGGTACTTTATAATCCACGTAATGGCCGAAAAGCGCACCCCACAATTGGCTATAAACCTATAGTATATGCGATATCACCAGATTGCAGGAGGATAGCATTTTTCCAAAATACCCTCAAACCCGACGGTTTTGCGATAGAGATATATGTGTATGATTTGGGGTTACAAAATCGATAATGGTACATGATATACAGATTAGAAACACAGAATGAGATGATACAAGGAAGATTAAATTTCGGCTATCTAAAATATGAGAAAGATTCCTATCTTCGCTTGCTGGCTTTGATGATAAAGAGGTATTCCACATATATAATAAGTGTCGCATTTTTGAGCATATGTTGTACTAAATACTTTATGGTCAAACCGCCGGCTGTAGCGGAGGTATGTGAATTTCATCACGTAAAAAATCTAAGCCCTATCTTTGTATTTTATCTGACACCCAAGTGGATAGATAACAAACTCTATTTTATTGGGTTGAAGATAGGGTGTAGAAAAGATACGCTCTGCCTATGTACGTATGATTTGAAAAGCAAAGAATGGCGTTTCACCGATCTCAAATTGGATGCCACCTTTTCGTATTTTTTGGACTCGTTGGACGTGTTTGCTCTTACCATTCGCACAACATGCCCCGTGACACCGATCGATTTTTCAATTTCACCCGACGAACGCTACCTAATTTATACAATAGCGGAGGTTCCATTAAATACTACCCTTTATGGAATCGACCCAAATCTGGGTGGAAATAAAGAAGCATATAAAACATGGTTTAAAAGATGGGCAAAGAGAATGTCCCATCCTAAGACTTATCTACAGCGTTTGGATACGACTTCACATTCTGTTCTGTTGTTCGATGACAACAAAGTAGCCTTGAGATTCTGCTGGCTTTCACCTAATAAAGTTGTATTTGAAAGACGCTCTTTCATGGTCACGGCGATGGACACCGTAATAAAATATGATTTGAGCTTCGACGGCATATGCATGATGGATCTAAAATCCAATAGGAAGAAAATTCTCGAAGAAGCGAATAAAGAGCACATTCTGTTAGGGGTACTTCCTGATAGTGCAACCATATTCTTTGTAGAATTTCAAGACGAGGATAGGCGGATATTCTCTATGGATACGTTAGGTGAACGCAGGGAGTTGACATTCACGAAATGGCTACCCTATCCCTATTATGTACTTGATGCAACCCACCCATCTGCTGCTATTCCTACCCCGTATTTTTTAACTCCAAAATTACGTTTCTGTGCAGGTAAATATTTATTGTTTTATCCCGAGTCTAAGGGCAACAAATTCAGTGGGATAATAATCTGTAACACTAAGAATGAGAGAAGAAAAATCTCACCCCAGTGCATGTCACCAGTATATGCTATCTCTCCCGATGGCAATAATATAGCATTCTTCACATGGACAGAAGACGAAACAAGGATTCACATTTACGATTGTAAGGAGCAAGTATTGAGCCTTATCGAAAACCATCCATAAAATGCAAGCTATGGCAACCTCGAGACACAGTGTGGTTAACAGTCCTGAAATACAAAATCACTGAGCCAACGTTGACATGAACCCTTCTCCCGTATTTTTGTCTTAATAAGCACTGTTTAATGCGCTACCTCACAAGCATACTGGACGCAATCGGTAACACTCCTTTGGTAAAACTATCTAAGCTGGTAGCCCAAAAATCCGATTCCCTATTACTTGCGAAGGCCGAATTCCTCAACCCCGGTCACAGCATAAAGGATAGGATGGCAAAGTTCGTACTCGATAGAGCCATACATAGGGGTGAACTCAAACCCGGTGGCACGATAATTGAGGCTACTTCTGGTAACACCGGCATAGCACTCGCAATGTATGGAGCTATAAAAGGGTTTAAAGTAATTCTTACATTGACTGATAGGGTATCAGATGAAAAGATTGCCCTCTTACGTGCATTAGGTGCAGAAGTCATAATATGTCCGAGTGATGCAAAACACGGGTCACCCGAAAGCTGTAATGAGGTTGCGAAACGGCTCGCCCAAACCATACCCAATGCATATTATGTCAACCAGCACGAAAACCTTGACAACCCGCTCTCACATTACGAAACCACCGCCAAGGAAATATGGACTGATACCGATGGTAAGATCACACACTTTGTGGCCGGTCTCGGTACAGGTGGTACTTTCACAGGTGTAGCAAGGTTTCTGAAAGAGAGGAACCCCAACATCCGCTGCATAGCAGTCGACCCTGTTGGTTCCGTATTTTATAACTACTTCAAAAAAGGTGTACCAGGCGAATATAAGCCGTACGAACTGGAAGGGTTAGGTGATGACGCTATAATACCGACAGTCGATTTCTCGCTTATCGACGACATGATACAGGTGACAGATAAGGATGCATTCCTCACAGCGAGAAGGTTAGCAAAAGAGGAGGGGCTATTCGTGGGTGGGTCATCAGGTGCTAACGTCTGGGCAGCCCTAAAGGTCTATGAGGCTGCACCGTCCGGCTCGGTGATTGTCACCATACTGCCAGATTCTGGGGTAAACTATTTATCCAAGATATACAATGACCGATGGATGCAAGAAAGAGGGTATCTGTGATCCGCAAATTTTCGTCCTCCGGTAACACAATATGGGTGAAAGGGGTCCCCACTTTGATATCGGAGCGTCACTATGATATTGCTGATATTGCTTAACTTACAGCTGGGTGACAACGTGAAGCAGCTGAAATGGGTCGACCCCTATGGTCGGCAACCTACCAGCTACTCGGAATGGTTAAAACAGCAACCAGAATCCCAAAAAGATATCGTACCACACACTGTTTTAGCAACCATCAAAACCGATAGCCTCATAGATATCATAGTAGAGGGTAAATTGTACCCATACATATCTTCAGAGGTGGTCACTTTCTGTAACGACCTTGTAGACGCGGGCTATAGCGTACAGGTGGATACAGTCACCGGTATAACGCACGACGCTTTACGCACATATTTAACGACTCTCGACAACCTCATGGGTGCAATCTTCATCGGCAATCTCCCCGTAGCATGGTTCGAAACCCAAGGATTTGGCTGCATAGAGGAGTTTCCCATCGATATCTACTTCATGGACCTCAACGGCACATGGGAAGACACCGACGGTGATGGCATATACGATGGACACTATGGTGATGTGGGGCTCGAGATCTGGGTTGGTAGACTCTACCCCAACCTCACATGGGATAACCCCATTAAGTTGCTCAAAACCTACTTCTTAAAAAACCATGCATATAGGGAGGGTAACCTATCGCTACCTGGTGTCGGGTTAGCATTTGTGGATGACGACTGGTGGTACTGGTCGACGTGTGGGTTGGATCACGTCTATCCCAGCGTAGAGGTAGTCAACACCGAAACGCTCACCGTAGCAAATGAATACCGTCAACGTTTACTGATGGGGTATGAATGGATCCACCTCTGTGCACATTCGTCACCATGGGGGCACACCTTTAAGGTGCCACCAGATAACTACTCAGGTACGGTATTCAATTATGAAATATTTGTACTTGAACCACATGCACATTTCTACAACCTATTTAGTTGTTCCGGTACCCGCTACATTGAACCCAACTGTATCGCTAACTGGTACATATTTCAACAAAACTATGGGTTACTGGTTGTAGGTAGCAGTAAAACTGGGTCGATGCTATATTTCGACGATTTCTACTCCGCAATCGGTGCAGGTCACAACATAGGTGATGCATTCAAGATATGGTTCAACCTCCACGGTGAACAGAGTCGTGACTGGTTCTATGGGTTAAACCTTATCGGTGACCCCACCTTACATCCGCTGGCAGGTACATCACCTTTCAAGTTAACTTGGTACAGCTGCATCGATAGCACGATATTCGTGCACCCCGAATCCGATGGCCACCCTCAAGTATTAGCAAGCAACGGTCGTATTTTCGTGATATGGGAGTCGGGTAGATCTGAAGATTTTGGCCGCTCCGACATCTATTTCGGTTATTACGATGGTACCACATGGATAGGTCCTTTCGGTGTGTGCCGTCAGCTATATTGGGACTACACACCTGCGTTAGGTTTATCCGGTGACGGTAACCTCGTAGCAGTATGGGCGAGCTTCCGCCATCATGCATACTATTACAACCTATATTACAGTGTATTCGATGATACAGGTTGGACAGCTGGTGTGTTGATCGCGGATGACCCCGCCTTCGACATGCGACCATCGCTCGTACGTGACAGGGATGGTCTATTACATCTGTTTTGGGAATCGCGTCGTGACGTAGACGCCAACATTTACCACACAGTATTCGACGGCACCACCTGGACAGCTCCTGAGCCAGTTACGAGTTCGGCAGCTGACGAGTGTGCTCCCGTTGCTGTGGTGGACTCATCCAACAGAGTCTGGGTCTTCTACACCCGTAAACATGGTAGCAATTCAGAGATATACGCCAGCTACTACGATGATGGATGGTACTCAATAGGCCCTCTATCTGGTACATACTTCGCACAATCACCAGACGCTACCTGTGACGACAACGGGATATGGGTTGTATTTCAGGTGTTTGGTGACACCACAACTGACATATACTACGTCCATAAGGTAGGTGATACATGGGTTGGCCCGTACCCGATAACCCAAGATAACTATAGTGATGCAACACCTGCCATAGCACTGGATAGCTCAGCTACCCCCTACGTGGTGTGGATGTCGCACCGCGACGGATGGCAGCTCATCATCGCATACTACACCGGGGATTGGGTGATCTGCGACCACATTCTCGGAGCCTCACCCGCCATGGCACCAGATATTGCAATCGATACAACCGGCCACATCTGGGTAGTATATCAGGGCTATACAGATAACTGGGAAATATGTGTACATAAGAGCCCACCATTGCATGTATCTGAGATATCCACCCCAAAAGTGAACATCACATCACTTATCACTAACATCGACATGTTACCAGATACGTTGTTCGATCTAACCGGCCGTCGAACAACCCATCACAACCTAACCTCTGGCATCTATCACACCAAAATTGGCAACAAACTACACCGCATATTGTATATCAAACAACCGTAGAGGATGGGGGAGAGGTTCATCGGTGAAGAGGTAAAAGTGACCTACTCGAGTTTCGGCAATTTAGATAGCTTCGAATGGCGTGGCCAACAGTACAAGATTGTCGAAGTTATCAACCTATTCAGGGCGCTCGACCTCAGGCGTCCATGGTGGCGTCGCCGGCATAGGGATTTCTTCACAGTGAAAGTTGATACAGGTCAGGTGTTCAAACTCTATTTCCACAGGGGACCAGGCCGCCGATACTGGGTACTATACAGTGAGCTCATAGAATGATACATTTTGATAGATTGCCAAATGGGACGTAACGTCAAGGTACTATCCATCACTGTATTGTTGATACTCATAACACTTTTCTCGTGGAATTACCTACTACCGCTATACCTGAAAGAGCTGGGTGCCACCGACAAGGTGATCGGCATATCCTATACGCTGTTCAGTTTGAGCTTTACGTTGGCACAGTTTGTAGGGGGTTACTTATCCGATAAGTGTGGCCGCAAACTGATGATCGTCGTACCTACATACTTTATGATACCATTCTACGTGTTGATGGGTACCGCAGATCATTGGATACCGGTCGTCACCTTCTATATAGCTGCAAACATATGTTCAGCATTACAGAGCCCATCATTTATATCGATGATTGCAGAGTCATCCACCCACAGGGGTACAGCGTTCGGTATATTTGAAGGTTTCGTTGCACTCGGTATCACAGTTGGCCCGCTACTCGGTGCGTATATGGTGTATCGTATCACTATACCCGGGCTTATACTTCTAACCGCCTGTATGTCACTTATTGTTGCAGTGATACGTACGGCGTTGCTTAAAGAGACAAAACCTGTAACAGATGGACTCAACGTAGATACACAGGTTACGTTTGGGGTTAACCTCAGGTGGTTCCTTCTAGCTGCTTCGTGCCTATTTTTAGTATTTTCGTTCACCATATATGGGCCGTTTTTAACCCTTTACCAGCGGGAAGTTTTCAACCTCACCAAAAGTAAGATCAACCTTTACTTTGCGATCGGTGGTCTACTCTCTGCCATCATCAGCTTGGCTGGTGGTAAAGCAACAGACAAGTTTGGCGCAAAATCGATCTTAGCAACCAGCGTCGTAACACATCCGTTACTTATACTTTTGTGGGTGTTCACTGGTAACTTTACGTTCTTCATATTGTCGTTTATGTTTTCACAGTTCTGCCACATATCATACTTTGCGCTGTTGAGTTCACTCGTAGGTGACCGCGTACGAGGTCGACTGGTAGGCCTATTCGGTACAATAACAGGTATAGTGAGCTCGGTCGGCCCATATGTAGGGATGTACGCCAAGCTACACGTAGATGTAAAGGCACCATTCTATCTGGCGATGCTCTCTGGAGTGTTAGCCCTTATGGTGTTACGTAATGTGAGGGATAGCAGTAATTGACGACCCGCTATTGCAGGTAACTTATAAATTGTTCTAACTGGAGGTATCATGAAAGTAGAGGTATATGAAGAAGTTTATAGGTTGATGCATCCAAAACTCACATTCCTGCTCACCTCAGTGGATAAAGCCGGTACACCTAATGTTATGGCACTCGCATGGGCTACACCGCTATCGGAAGAACCTCCACTTGTAGGTATCGCAGTGGGTAAGAACAGCCTAACCGCAGCCAACATCAAATCGACGGGCGAGTTCGTACTAAATGTAGTGACGACGAAGTTGGCTAAAGCTACCCTACTCTGTGGTACACGTTCAGGTAGGAAGGTGGATAAATTCAAATCCGCCAACCTCACCAAACAGCTCGCACATCGTGTAAACCCACCCTACATAAAGGAATGTATCGGTCATATCGAGTGTAAGGTTAAGGATGTGATAGACGCAGGTGAATGCTACTTATTTATTGGCGAGATCCTATATGCTTGTGTTGATGATACAGTATTCGATGAACACTGGAAGGACGAAGCTAACGTACTACTACACCTTGGGGGTAGTAAATTCGCCACAACGAGATCCAGATGAAAGCGATCAAACTGATATCATCCACCATAGGTGAGGTCGTGGTGGAGTTGAGTGAAGAAAACCCAATAACTGCACGCAAATTATTGGAAGCACTACCAGTTGAGGGTAAGGCAAACCTCTGGGGTGATGAGATATACTTCAGGATACCAGTTGAGGTTGAACCCGAAAACCCACGTATCATCGTAAAAGAAGGTGAAGTCGCAATCTGGATAGAGGAGCCATCGCTTTGCATATTCTTTGGTAAAACACCTGTAAGTACAGGAGATACAATCCGTGCATACAGTGAGGTCAACGTCATCGGTAAGGTGGTGGGTGATTGCAAAGTGTTCAAAAACGTAAAACCAGGTGAACTCATAAGAGTGGAGCGTATAGAGTGACCATAGCAGTTGTCAAATTCTACTATACCGATATATTATAAAGATGCCGACGTATGAATTCAGGTGTAACGCATGTAACCACAAATTTGAGCTGTTCATTTCGATGAATGAAAGAGATAAAGTGCGTTGCCCCAAATGTGGCAGCCCAGATGTAACACAGTTACTCACGGGGTGCTACATTAAAGGGACAAGCTCCACATGTGCAAGCTGTACGCAAACAACTTGCAGTACATGTCCTTTAATAAGTAAGACTAACAACTAGGAGGAAAATGAAGGCAAAAACAATTGGATTGATCATATTGATCGTGTTGGTGGCCATATTCGTGATAGGCAACATAGTTGTACATACCGAGGCGAGCTTATGGTATTTTAAAACGTTTCAACACCTACGTACGATTGTGATAATACTCATAACACTCGTGGTGGGGGTGCTCATTGGATGGTTTATACCCTCACCAATACGGAAAAAGAAATCAGAAGAGCAATCTGTATCAAACAAACAGGAGGTATAATGGGGTTCATATTACTTGCAGGTATTACGTTGATGATGGGCCTTTTTGCAAAGGTTAAGCCGCTCAAAGATGCCAGCAAAGGGCTTGTAGGGTTACGTGTACCCATAGGGATAGTGGCATTCTTCTCGGGGTTGGCTGCCTTCCGTGGTGGTGCACGCTTCGTATTCCCCGCAATAATGGGTATCATAGCGGGGATATTCTTGGTGTTAGACCTGATCAAGCTCATCCCGAAGGCAGAGACCGCTATCAGTAAGGCTGAAGCTACACTCACCGTGGTGCAGGTACCAGTGGGTATACTGGCTGCTGTTGCGGCGATCATCGGTATGTTCATGTAAGTGTGGCCGTTCCACTTCGTAGGGGATCGTATCAGAATCTGTAACTTATCTGTATACCGATATGAGTCTGTTCCTCAAACTTCCAGAAGTTAGCACTCACATACGCATCTGTAAGCGAAAAAAGCCACACAAGTGTAAACCACCAGAAGCAATCATAAAAGGTGGATTCCGCATCAAGGTAATATAAGCCCTGTGATTTGAGGTTACGATATTCAAGATAATAGTAGAGCGAGGCACCTCCCAAAGCTAATTTTATACCACCAATAAGCACACCTTTCTTGTAATTACGGAGGTAGAAGCTTGCCCCTCCAGGAATGAATGCCTCAAGTAACACAGCTTTTATGGGTGATTTCACCTCCGTCTGTGGGGGCTCAGGTGATAGGGGAGAGGCAACAACCGTAACAACTAATAAGATAGTGGTCATCCACGTACAATTTCGAGCAACAACCGCGTACCGTCGGCAAGTTCATCAACCGTTATCTCCTCGTCCGTGGTGTGTAGGTTTCTACCACCTATACCTACCATAACTGTCGGTATACCATGTTCACTGAATATGTTGGCATCAGAACCACCACCTCCAACCTTTGGGGTTATCTCTTTGCCGAGCCGTTTACCAGCCTCTATGACGCGTCTCACAACGGGTGTGGTTTCATCCCAGTAAAACGCGGTATAGGAGCGATGTACCTCCTCTTTAACCTGAGGGTAACACCATGTACCTTTTATCTGTTTACCCTTGGCTGCTGTCCAGAACGCCTCCAATATCTTATTAGTGTAGAATTCGAGCTTACGTTCGTTATGGCTACGTACTTCCATACGGACTTCAACCTCATCCGGCACTATGTTTGTAGCCCGACCACCTTTTATTACACCCACATTGGCGGTGGTCTCAAAATCTATACGCCCCCAGTTGAACGAATCTATAGCTTTAGATGCTATGACGATTGCGTTGATACCTTCTTCAGGTGCACCACCCGCATGTGCACTTTTACCCTTTATCTTAACCGTTATGGTGTTCTGCGATGGTGCACCCACCACCAGTGGATACGTACCATCTACCGCGTAACCGAGCTTAGCGTTGATTAATGAATAATCGAGATTCTTCGCCCCATACAGGCCTATCTCTTCAGCTATCGTAAATACAATGTTAAGCGGCGGATGTGGTATCGCCTGCTCTTTCAGCACATGTAACACCTCCAATATAGCTGCTACACCAGCCTTGTCGTCAGCCCCAAGTATGGTGTTACCCTTGCTACGGATCACATTATCCTGGATAACGGGTTCCACTCCCTTGCCGGGTTTGACTGTATCTACATGTGCATTAAGTAAGATTGGGTCACCTTCACCATCTACGTATGCGATGAGGTTGTTAGCATTGCTACCAATTTTTTCACCTGCATTATCTTCTTTGTAAGGTATACCCAAGTTATTGAGTATAGTTTTGATTTTCTCCAACACCTCACGCTCATCAAGTGATTCGCTCCCCGTACGTACGAGCTCCAGAAATGTGTTGAGCAACCTGTCTCTATTGATCATTTGGTGGGTTCCACCAGAAACAGCTCCTGCCCGTACTCAACAGGTTGTGCGTTCTCCACCAGTACCTTCACGATTTTACCTGATACACCAGCTTCTATTTCGTTCATCACCTTCATCGCTTCAATTATACAGACGATAGTCTTAGGGGTTACCTCATCACCCACATCCACGAAGGGAGGTGCACCAGGTGCAGGAGCACGATAGAATGTACCCACAAGCGGCGCCTTTATCGCTATGTAGCGGTCTTCCTCTTTCTCTTTCTCCTCAGCTTCTTCTTTCTGCTCTTCTTTCTTAGCTTCAGGTAGTATCGCTGGTAGCATCTGATGCGCTAACCCCGTATACTTGGAGAGCTTCACACGTCCAAATATACCACGTATCTCTATCTCCTGTATCTGATGCTCCTCCATAAGTTTAATAAGACCACGTATAAGACGCCACCTCAATGTGCCTCCTCGCTTTCAGTAAACCCTATACGCTTTTCCTTAGGATGGAGCTTGATTTCACCAAACTTATTCTCGTACTTGGAGATATTCTCCTTAAGCACCTCTAATAACTGCTTGGCATGCTGTGGTGTCAATATTATCCTTGCATAAACCTTAGCCTTCTGTAACCCTGGTAGGAGGCGGCTGAAATCGATCACAAACTCCGACGGTGAATGCGACACAAGGAAGAAATTTGAATAAGTACCTTCAGCCTTATCCGAAGGTAGCTCAATCTCTATTCGACGCTCAACTTTATTACCCATGACCAAGTTTAAAATATGTGGTTGATAAAATTGTCAATCAAATTATTTTGAATTGTTGGATATTGACTAAATTTTAGATGTAGTAACTTTAATAACTGAGAGATGGTGGATGGGCAGATAGCTCAGCAGGTAAGAGCGCCGGTCTCACATGCCGGAGGTCGGAGGTTCGAATCCTCCTCTGCCCATCCGTTTATGTCGAATGAAGGAGGACTTGTTTAATCTGCTTGCTTTACAAGAAATAGACGACGCAATAAGGGGGCTCCAACATTCCATTGAATCATTACCAGAAGTTATTAAACAGAAGGAACGTAACGTGGAGGAGAAGGAACGTTTGCTCGATGAGAAGCGTGCCAACCTGAAGGAAGTGCTGAAGCTTGAGCGTTCGAAAGAACGTGAGATTGACGAGATCCGCGATAGGATTGCAAAACATGAACGTCAGCGCCTGGAGGCCAAAACTAACATCGAGTATCAGACGTTGACACATGAGATCGAAGTCGAGAAGGCGAAGATACTCGAAATAGAAGAGGATCTCAAACTCGTATGGGAGCGTATGGATGCACTCGAACGTGAGATCAAAGAGCTTGAAGCCGAAGCCGCTAACGCCAAGAATATGTTGGAACAAGAGAAGATGCAACTGCTTGCTAAACGGAAGGAATGGGAAGATGAACTCGATAAGCTTAAAGATAAGCGCAAACGGTTGCTACCTCATATACCTGAGCTATTGCTACAGCGATACGAAAGGATACGAAAAAACAAAGGCGGTAAGGGGGTGGCACTCGTAAAAGATAACGTATGTACTGCATGTGGTGCGGAGGTACCTCCGTATAAAATAGCGATACTGAAAAGTTATCGCGAAATACTTACCTGCGAGTCCTGTGGGAGGATACTCATATGGAAAGAAGATTAGATGGGCCCGGGAGGACTCGAACCTCCGACCCGCTGATTATGAGTCAGCCGCTCTACCAACTGAGCTACGGGCCCAATCGGCTATATAAAATAAAGGTGGGGTGGAGGTTGTCAAGAGGTTAAGATGGCAAAGTATCTCGACTTTGAAGAACCAATCGTAAAAATAGAAAACCGTATCAAAGAGCTGGAACTTATAAAGGATGAAGCTGGTGTACAGGAGGAGCTCGACCGGCTGAGGGCTGAACTGCAACGCCTTTATCGCGAGATTTACGCATCACTTACACCATGGCAACGTGTGATGCTGGCAAGACATCCTGACCGTCCATACACGCTCGATTATATCAAGTTGATGGCTGAGGATTTCATAGAATTGCATGGTGATAGGAGGTTTGGTGACGACCCGGCCGTGATAACTGGGCTTGCAATAATAGATGGTGAAAAAATAATCCTTGTGGGTCAAGAAAAGGGGCGTACCACACGCGATAAAATAGTGCGTAACTTCGGTATGATGCATCCAGAAGGTTACCGTAAAGCGTTAAGAGTGATGAAGTTGGGTGAGAAGTTTCACCGTCCAGTTCTGACACTTATCGATACACCTGGTGCATACCCTGGCATAGGGGCTGAGGAACGTGGCCAGGCAGAAGCTATAGCTTACAACCTACGTGAGATGGCTTCATTACGTACACCGATAGTGGCAGTCGTTACAGGTGAGGGTGGTAGCGGTGGCGCACTCGGTATAGGGATCGCAGATAGAGTGTACATGCTGGAAAATGCATTCTACTCAGTTATATCGCCAGAGGGATGCGCTGCTATACTCTGGCGAGATGCAGCTAAGGCACCCGAGGCAGCAGCTGCATTGAAGATTACCGCACAGGATCTGCTTGAGTTGGGAGTAATAGATGGTATAATACCGGAACCACTCGGTGGTGCACACCGTAACCCCAAGGAGACAGCCGATAACATCAAAAAGGTGGTGCTCGATGCATTTCGTGAACTCAAAAAGCTACCACCCGACGAACTCGTACGAAAGAGACGCGAAAAGTACCAACGTATGGGCGTTATAAAGATAGAAGATATACAACCCACCCAAAACTAATCCCCATGATAAAACATAACCCGCTAGTCCACCGTATCATTATACAATTTGATAACCCCATAACCACCATGCTAACCAACCAACCCTATCAAGTTTACATAAGATTTATTATCAGACATCATGGAGTATGATTTTCTGTTTGTGAGCAACTCGTATGGTGAGGATCGTTCTGCTGCGTTGATTGCTTGTGAGTTACGTAAGATGTTGCCCAACCTCAGGATTATAGGTGCTTCGCTTCTGAGCAAGGGTGAAGCTTACGAGCGTGTCGGTTTACCTGTCGTAAAGGGTACGGTACCGCCGTCGGGTGGCTTTCTGACTTCGGTTTCGGCTGTTTTGAGGGACTTGCCGTACATTTTTCATCCCCTAGCTTTCTTCTATAAACTACAGAAGATAAAGGCTAAGGTAGTTGTAGTGGTTGGTGATACCCCACTTTCACTTTTGACTTATTTCGCACAACGCTACAAACCGCTCTACATATTGAACCAGGCCAAATCCTACTACCAAGACCACCACAGTTATGGCAAGATCGAGAAACAGATACTACGTCGGATTGCGAAGGTAATCTTCACCCACGATGCCTATACCGCAAGAGTATTACGTAGTGAAGGTCTAAACGCTTTATTTGTAGGCAACCCTATGATGGATGGGCTTATCCCCCACTTCGCCTCCCCCCCATTTCCGCGTCCTTACATTGCGCTACTACCTGGGAGTCGTGACGAAGCGCATTACAATCTCATAAAGATTTCACGCCTATTCCCGTATCTTAACCAGAAGTTCATCAACCTCAAGGGTCTCGTACCGCTTTCACCTACACTCGACAAGGATAGGTTACGTGACCTGTTTCGTAAGAATGGTTGGACCTGGCAGGATATCAAATCACCCATCCCGTACTCGTTGGTCTCCAAGCACAAATCCGAGCTACGGTTGTTGGATGACTACTTCCCGGACATCATCAAATATTCGGAGCTTGTTGTAGCACTTGCGGGTACTGCCACCGAACAGGCTGCTGGTATGGGCAAACCGATTGTCAGTTTCGTAGGTACTGGACCTCAAACCACACGTGGCAGGTTACTAAAGCAAGAGCGTTTACTTCAGGGCGCCATGCGCGTATGTGAATACCCGATAGGTGTGCTTAGGGAGATCGAATTTCTACTGACCCATCCGGAGGAACGTATCGCACGTGGTCAAAAAGGTCGTGAAGTGATGGGTTCCCCCGGTGGTGCCAGAAACATAGCCCGTTATCTGATCAGATCTACAAGGAATAAGTTATAAGCCTGGGTGTAAAGTACGCTTTGCCATCGATTGTGATGAAGTTAAGTGCACGTTTAGCGTTTATCCCCAACGTACGTAACTCTTCCGGATACCTGAACCTATGTACTTTACGGTATTCTAATATTCTGCGTGCACCGACACGCCCTATCCCCGGTACCCTTATCAGCATCTCATAAGGTGCACGGTTTATCTCCACAGGAAACAGTTCCGGATGTTTAAGTGCCCATCCCAACTTAGGGTCCACTCCATACGGTAGGTTACCATTTTTATCGAACGGCAGCTCATCGTGTCTAAATCCGTATTTCTTCACCAACATATCCGCTTGGTATAGTCGCACCTCTCGCCACCATGGTGCCGGTGATACATTTTCCAAGGGTGTATCAATAATAGGTGTGAACCCACTGTAATAAACTCTCGACAACTTCAACCCCCTATAAAGGTGTTCCGTCAACCTAAGTATATCTCTATCATTTTCGTTTGCTGGCCCCACCACCAGCTGCGTAATCGCGCCCGCACGTAAATTGAATTTTCGTGTCACCTCACTCACCAGCTTCAACCTCTTATAAAGTTCGTACCAGTTTTTATCCTCTGACAACCGTGTCAGATAATCGCCGCTGGGTGCCTCCAGGTTTATCGACAATCGGTCAGCCCATTTAGCTGTCTCCTCTATCAGTTCATAACTTACGCCTGGCAATATCTTCGCATGTATGTAACCTTTATAGTTGAACTCACGTCTCAGTATACGTAATGTTTCGATGATCATCTCCTGCGCACGATCGGGTGACTTAAACACTGCCGATGATAGAAATAACCCTTGTACCTCCCCCCTACGGTAATATTCCATGAATATGCTTGCAAGCTCCTTTGGCTTAAAATATAGGCGTGGGATGTTCCTGTCCTTTCTGATCGCACAATACCTGCAGTTGTTTTCACACATGTTGGTTTGTAAAACCTTAAATAACTTGACCACACAGCCACTCTTACCGACTGCTGGATATATGAATGAAAATCTTAATGGCGTCTTCGCCGACCTCAAATCGAGTATACTACCTGAAAGATCGTAACGTGCCTCGTTACCGAGATGACTTAACTTAAACGATAATCTTTCACGCATACATAAGCTTGTTTGACTATATCCTCGGGTAGATCTACCTCTTCTATGGAGAATCCATGGTTATTCAACACTTCCTTAAAGGCATCCACAATCTCGGTCATCTCCACCTTACGTTCAGCCAACGTATTTATTGCCCAACATGGAAAATCCGGATCGTCCATCACCTTACGTGGGTCGACTGCTGGTGGGTCGACCAACAACGATCCCTGTGCCAGTATATTTTTATCACCGCGCCTCTGTGCGCTACCCAGTATTTTCTTACCCTTGAATGTTAGCTCATACTGCGATATTGATGCAAAGCATGAGAAGTGTCGTCCTGCTCCACGCCTGCTATTTTCGAACTTTACATCCAACCCCAGTTTCTTAAGTGTTAGTAAAAACATTGACCCAATCCTCTGGTACACTGCGATGGGTGAGCCACCCCAAAACCTATCGTAACGCGGCACCACTAGACTATATGTAAGGTCACCCGAATGGAACACAGCACGTCCACCTGTGGGCCGTCTCACCACATCTATACCATAATTTTTGATCCTATTCAAATCTATATTGTCCAACTTCTGGTTATACCCAACCGTTATCGCTATGGGGTCAAACCTATAAAAACGTAACCATATACCTTCACCCCTACGCCAGAGCAGTTCATCCACCGCCATATGGAAGTAACCGCTACCCCGCCAGGGACGGGGTACCAGGTTAACCTTCATCCCTTATCTGGGCGAGTAGATCGCGTCGTATGAGGTTGAAGAAGAAGTCGTACTTCTGATAGTCTATATAGGTCCAGCGGAATGGTTTGAACCCACCCCCTGAGTACAGCATGGTCAGTTCCACGAATATCCCCTTACCCATGTATATTCTATGGGGTGCACGTTTAGTGCTGGCGAGCACCAGCTGTGTCTCTGTCACGTAACCCGGATCTATATTTACCTGGCGTTTGCCAGGCTCTTTCGCCATACGCTGTTCGAGTTCTATCGCTTTGAGCTTCAACTCAGGTAAATCCGCGGGATTGATCAATGTCTTGAAGCTTACCCATTGTCGATGGAGAGGTGCACCCATCTCCTTCTCGTAGTAATCACTGAAATCAAACGGTATGAGCTCCGTCTTACGTTCAACAGGCCCCCAGATCTCGATCAGCTTCTCCACGGTTTGGTTTAAAATAGCTTCATCTTTTCCTATCAGGCCTACGAATAATTTGGCTTTTGGTTCCATAGTTCCTCCACCAATTCTGTAAATCTACTTAAGATTTCGTCTACTTTATTGGCGGACTTGCCGCCAGCTTCACCAAGGTGGCTCTTACCACCACCGCCACCGTCTGCAAGTTTGCCAATAATTTTTGCAAGCTCACCCGCTTTTATTTTCGAGGTCAAATCGTCACTTACAAAAGTTAAGAAAAACGGCCGCTTGTCAATAATCGATACTATCACCCCCACGGTACGTTTGGTTTCACGTAGTATATCGACAAGCAACCGCATAGCATCACGATCGTCGATATCCACCTTCTGACGTATAATGTTGAGGTCATGCCATCTCTCCACAGCTATACTCTGGGCAACACTGCGTAGGCTATCCTTGCGTAGCTTATCAACCAGGCGTTCGAGCTCACGTTTGGCGGATTCGAGTTTAGCCACCCGTGTTGTGATATTCTCTGGTTTGGATTTCAACATATTTGTAAGTTCACGCACTATCTTCCAGTAACCATATACAGTACGCCACGCGTTCATACCAGCAACCGCCTCTATCCTACGTATGCCTGCATGTATGGAGCTTTCGTTCAAAATCTTAAATACACCAATCTCACCTGTTGCATTCAGGTGTGTACCACCACACAACTCGCGTGAAATATCACCTATCTTCACCACACGTACGGGATCTTTGTACTCCTCACCCACTATATATATGGCACCATCATCAACTGCTTGCTTGAAGGTTGTGTGGTACACCTCAACCGGCAAGTTACTCTGTATCCACTCATTCACAAGGGTTTCAACCTTTTCTATTTCCTTGTCTGTTAACCCCTTATAATGTGTAAAGTCAAACCTCAAATGCGTAGGCGCAACCAACGACCCCTCCTGACGAACGTGGTCACCTAAAACACGTTTTAAAGCTGCCTGCAACAGATGCGTAGCTGTATGGTGTTGTGCTATCGCCTTACGTAGTGCGGTATCTATCTCCGCCAACACTGGTCTGGTGGTAGGTAACCCACCCCGTATGATTTTACAACGATGGACGATGAGATCACCTTCGTACTGTGTGTCATAAACCTCAAGCTCTACATCTTCATTGTATATCCTACCTTTATCACCCACCTGACCACCACTCTCTGCATAAAACGGTGTCTTATCGAGTACGACGTCAACCTTGTTATCATCCAGTTGCCGATACTTTATAATACGGGCTTCTATGCGATTAAAATTGTAGCCAACGAACTCACTACCAGTTTCCTGTAGTGATACCCAGCTACCGGTTGCAAGGAATTTAGCCTTACTGCGTGCTTGTTGTTTCTGTTCTTCAAGGTATTGCTCAAAGCCAGCCATATCGACAGCTACACCATGGGTTGATGCCAGTTCACGTGTCATCTCTGGCGGCAACCCATAGGTATCGTAGAGTTTAAACACCTTATCCCCCGGTATTACAGGTTTCTCTGAGCTTAACGTATCACACAGTATTTCCTCGAACACTTTTTTGCCACGCTCCAGGGTTGCAAGAAACCGCTCCTCCTCAGACTTTATGATCAGGCCAACCTGTTCACGCTTTGTGGTTATCTCAGGATATGCTTCTTTCAAACTATTTATAACCGCACCTATCAATCTATACAGGAATGGCTCTTTAACCCCCAAATTATAACCTGCCCATACCGCACGTCGTATTAGGCGACGCACTACATAGCCCCTACCTTCGTTGCTCGGGAATACACCTTCTGTTACGGCGAACACCAACGCACGAATATGATCCGCTATTATTCTGAAAGATTTCACATCATCCTCATATCCTCTACCTACGGTCTCCTCTATGGCCTGTATTATCCCAGTAAATAGTGAGGTTTCGAAAGTTGCCTCCTTATTTTCCAATATCATCACTACACGCTCAAACCCCAACCCCGTGTCTATACCCTTCTGGTCAAGTGGTACACGGGTGCCATCTTCATGTTGAAAATACTGGTTGAAAACTATATTCCAGATCTCAACTTCCTCGTCACCCTTTAGCCAAAGTATTTCACTGGATGGTCCACAAGGACCCGACTTACCTGCAGGCCCCCAGAAGTTTTCATCCTCTCCACGCCTTGATATCCTGCTATCAGGTACCCCTATCATACGCCATATGCGGTAGGCTTCATCGTCATCCTTGAATACCGACACATAAAGATTATCAGGCGATAGCTCCAACACCTTCGTCACATACTCCCATGCCCAGGCGAGCGCTTCCTGTTTGAAATAATCACCGAACGAGAAGTTACCTGGCATCTCGAAGAACGTATGATGTATGGGCGAATCACCCACACGTTCAAGATCCGATACACGTAAACATTTCTGTATACTGACAGCACGCTTATAGGGGGGTGTGACCCTACCCTCAAAATATGGCTTAAACTGCACCATACCCGCACTCGTAAAAAGTAGTGTGGGATCTTTCTTCGGTACAAGAGGTGCGGAGGGTACAACTACATGACCACGGTCACGGAAAAATTGTATAAAGGATGTACGTACCTCGTTAGGTTGCATCTTATAAATTGGGTGCTTTTCGATAAATGTCAAGGATTACGAATTTGATAAACGTGCCAGTTGTTACACAACCTGGCACAAAATTTGTGCAAAAAGTTGCCATCCCGAGGATAAAATGTATCAAATTTATCGCATTTAAGTTCAAAATTTTCTGAAATAAATTGCCTTTCGACAGAAGTTAAGTTGACGAAGGTTGACAGAAATTCGACCCTTATTATCTTCAATAGCACAGGTCTTATGGGAAAATATACCTCATTTGAGGTCACTCGAAAGCGATTGAGCAGGGGGCAGGTTGGAAACAATACGATATTACATAAACTTTATAAAGTTGGGTCAATCGATGGAGGTGCATTATGCAAATTGATACAGAGGGGATCGATTCTCTGATTAACAAATACAGGGCAAGAAAGGAAGCCCTGATACCTTTGCTACTGGATATTCAATCTCATCTCAACTGGCTACCAGAAGAGGTAATCAGAGAGGTTGCACAAAGATTACAGATCCCGCTTATAGATGTCTACGGTGTTGCGACTTTCTATAAAGCTTTTAGCCTAAAGCCCAGGGGAAAGCACCTGATAACAGTTTGCCTTGGAACCGCCTGCCATGTAAGAGGTGGTCAAAGAATTGTAGAGGCTATCTCAAGGGAACTAGGGATAAATCCTGGGGAAACGACCAAAGACCTGAAATTTTCCTTAGAGACGGTTAATTGCCTTGGATGCTGTGCTATAGGGCCGATTGTTGTGATAGATGGTGAATATTACGGAGGGATGACTCCTCAAAAGGCTCTTTCATTAATAAAAAGAATAGGAAAGGAGAGGTAATGAAGAGAATAGAAAACCCAAACGAGCTTATAGCCCTAAGCTCAGCGCTGAGAGCCAAATCTAAGGAGAGATTTATCTCCATATCATCGGGCACCTGTGGTCAGGCGAGGGGTTCAACAAAGGTTGTAGAAGCCTTCAAGGAAGAGTCAAAGGGAAAGATCGATATTAAGGTCACGGGATGCCACGGTTTCTGTGAGGCTGAACCTAATGTGATCATCTTCCCTGAAGGGATCTTCTATCAGCATCTTAAGCCCGAGGATGCAAAAGAGATCATCGAAAAGACCGTGCTAAAAGGTGAGATAATCGATAGATTGCTCTACAAAGATGACGTAACCGGTGAGCGTTTTGTCTATCAGAAAGATATTCCTTTTTATAAGAAACAGATGCGACTACTTTTGGGTGATAACCCATTCATAGATCCAACAAACATAGAGGATTACATTGCAAGAGGTGGCTACCTATCGCTTGCAAAAGCATTGAAGATGTCACCTGAAGATATAATCGAGATGATAAAAGCTTCTGGGCTACGTGGAAGGGGAGGCGCCGGTTTCCCTACAGGAAGGAAATGGGAGTT
>CBFDTI010000020.1:0-19324 GCA_965612795.1 uncultured bacterium
GTCACGAAATAGTTTGATGTGGTTCGCAGCCCCCTGTGCGGCAGGGTTAAGCTGTATGTTTAGGGTAAACTCTCCTGCACCTACCACAAGGTCGTAACGTGCCCAGTATAGGATGATACCATTTACATCCTTGGCTACAATGTAGAGGACCACCGCTATATCCTTGGGCAAGGTTACGGTGAAAGTTACAGATACATCGGTTGCACCAACTTCTTTGGTGTAACGTAATGTGTCGATATCCTCACCGGTGATCTCAAGTACAACTGTGTGGATGTAAGGACGTGCACCACCCTCGGGCAACTGTATAGTGATCGTGTAAGTGCCTTCGTTTTTAGTTATCTTGCACCCAGTAATAAGTACGGTAAGAGCGGTACCCACTATCATTAAATATGAAAGAAAACGACCCATTATACCTCCTTCTTAATAAAATAAATGAGAGGGTAAAAAGTCAACCGTTAAACCCTCTTATACATAACGGTGGTTGACATTTTGGATTAAACATTATCATCTTCCAGATATTAGGAGGAATTATGACAGATGTAGGTAAAAAGGGGTTACGTAATGTAGCATTGGTGGGTCAGAGTGGTGCTGGTAAGACATCGTTGGGTGAGTCTATGTTATACAAAGCTAAGGTGACCACACGTAAGGGTGATGTCGCCAAGGGTACGTCGGTACTGGATCATAATCCTGAGGAGATAGAACGTAAGATATCGATATATCTATCGATTGCGTATCTGGGGTGGAATGGTAAGCTTATAAACCTCATAGATACACCAGGTTATGTGGATTTTTGGGGTGAGACACTCTCCGGTATCCGGGCTACTGATAATGTGATATTTGTGTTGGATGCAACCACACCTATCGCCTATAGTACAGAGGAGGCATGGGAAGTGGTGCAAAAATATAAGCTACCATCCATAATATTTGTTAACAAAATAGCGACCGAGCATGCAAATTTCGACCAGATATTGGAACAGGCAAAGGAGTTATTCGGCAACAAGGTAGCCCCTATATACTATCCAGACGGTGTGGGTAAGGAGTTTCGTGGGTTGAAATCTGCGTTAGTGGAGGATTCACCCTATTATGAACAGCTTATGGAGAGTGTTGCCGAAAGTACGGACGAACTTACCGAAAAGTATTTAACTGAAGGTACATTATCTCACGAAGATATCCGTAAAGGGTTACGTGAGGGTATAAAAGCTGGTACGATAATACCGATGTTGGTGGGTGAAGCTCTACAGGATGTAGGGACGGAAGAGTTGCTCAACTTCATAGCTGAGTACTTACCTGCACCTGATGAGCTACATTCTGATGATGGGTTATATGCGTTTGTGTTTAAGTCACGATATGATCCGAAATTCGGCATGTTACGTTATGTGCGTGTATTTTCGGGTACATTAGAGGCAGGTAGTGAGGTGTTCAACCTTACACAGAAGCAACCCGAAAAGATCAACCAGATATACTTGGTACAGGGTAAAGAGCGTAAGGAGGTGGACCAACTTACGCATGGTGGGATAGGGGCGCTTGTTAAGTTGAAGGTGACAAAAACCGGTGATACCTTAGCAAGTGATTCAAGTAAAGAGCCATTACCTGCGATCGAGTATCCTACTCCATACGCAGCGATTGCGATACAACCACGTACGAGCCAAGACGAGGAACGTATATCAACCGGCCTGGGTAGGCTTAACGAGGCAGATCCGTCATTCCAAACCTATTATGATGTAGAAACACGTCAACGTATAATTAAAGGGATAGGTGAATTGCATCTGAACGTGATATTGTCCGAACTCAAACGTAACTTTAACGTTGAAGTGAAAACCGAACGTCCGAAGATACATTATCGTGAGACAATAACGAAGGTGGTAGAGGTACAAGGTAAATACAAGAAACAGACCGGTGGTCGTGGTCAATATGGGGATTGTTGGGTAAGATTTGAACCTCTACCACGTGGACAGGGGTTTGAGTTTGTCGATAAAATTGTAGGCGGTCGTATACCGGCGAAGTTCATACCAGCGGTAGAAGAGGGTATAAAGGAGCAGATGCAGAAGGGGTTGTTGGCAGGGTACCCAATGACCGACATGCGTGCAGTACTTTATGATGGTAGCTTCCATCCAGTGGACTCGTCTGATATCGCATTTAAAGTGGCGGGTGGGCTTGCATTACGTAACGCTAAGGATAAGTTGGGGTTAGTGATACTCGAACCTATACTGAAGGTCACAGTGATCGTACCTGAGGAGTACCTTGGTGATGTGATGGGTGATATTAATGCACGACGTGGTAAGATATTAGGTGTAGAACCTGCAGGTAAAGGAAAGTATCAGAAGATAAATGCGTTGATACCGGAAGCTGAAATGTATGGGTTTGGTTCATCGTTACGTGCGATGACACAGGGGCGTGCATCATTCACACAAGAATTTGCACATTACGATGTGGTGCCACCACAAATACAGGAGAAAATAGTAGCAGAGGCACAACGTGAGCATGAAGAAAAGGGGTCGTGATGCCATATAATTTAAGGAAAATTGACGATTATAGGTATATGATACCTAAAACCGGTGGTATGCGGGTGCCGGGGTTGATATATGCGAGCCCTAAGTTGTTACATCATATAGAGAGTGAGCGTACACCGGAACAGGTGATGAATGTGGCACATCTGCCTGGTATTGTTAAGTATTCGTTAGCTATGCCGGATATACATTGGGGATATGGGTTCCCCATAGGTGGGGTAGCAGCTATGGACACAGAGACAGGTGTGATATCACCAGGTGGTGTAGGTTACGATATCAACTGTGGTGTACGTGTGTTACGAAGTAGCCTCAGATTAAGAGATGTACAGCCGAGGCTCGATAGATTGTTGGCTAAAATCTACGAAAACATTCCGTGTGGGGTAGGTGAAAAAGGTAAATTACGGGTATCGGAACGTGAACTACGTGAGGTAATGGTTGAGGGTGCTAAATGGATGATAAAACATGGGTTGGGCAAACCCGAAGATATTGAACGTATCGAGGAAAACGGTGCAATCGCGGGTGCAAACCCGGACAAGGTATCACGTCGTGCGATAGAGCGTGGTAGGCCGCAACTTGGTACACTGGGGGCGGGTAACCACTTTCTGGAGATACAGGTGGTGGAGCAGATCTTCGACCCCAGTGTGGCTGAAGTTTTTGGTCTTGAGAAAGGTATGGTCACCGTGATGATACATACAGGGTCGAGAGGGTTTGGACATCAGATCTGTGACGATTATGTACGTGTGATGGGTAGCGCTATGCAACGCTATGGTATAAGGGTGCCAGATCGTGAGCTTGCATGTGTACCGTTTAAGTCAACTGAAGGGCAAAGCTACTTTGGTGCTATGGCAGCGGCGGCCAATTTCGCATGGGCTAACCGACAAGCTATCACACATTGGGTACGTGAAGCATTTGCAGAGGTGTTTGGTGAATCACCGGAATCGCTGGGGTTGGAAGTAATCTACGACGTAGCTCATAATATTGCGAAGATTGAAGAACATGAAGTAGATGGCAAGAAGATGAAACTCATAGTACATAGGAAGGGAGCGACAAGGGCGTTCGCGGCTGGTCATCCGCAGATACCCCAAGTGTATCGTGATGTTGGCCAACCTGTACTCATACCGGGTGATATGGGGACAGCTTCGTATATACTGGTGGGTACTGAGAAAGCGATGCAGGAGACGTTTGGTAGCACATGTCATGGTGCGGGTAGGGTGATGTCACGGCATGAAGCCAAACGTCGTATTAGAGGTGAAGAGGTAGAACGGAGATTGGCCACCAAAGGTATTAAAGTAAGAGCTAAATCTTATAAAACATTGAGTGAAGAGACGCCCGAAGCCTACAAAGATATTGAGGCAGTGGTGGAAGCTGTTCACAACGCGGGTATATCACGTAAGATAGCACGTATGAGGCCAATAGGTGTGGTGAAAGGTTAACCCTTTATGTCGATCTTGTTTGGCCCGTCACTGCTATCGGCGGATTTCTCCCGACTTAAAGAGGAAATCAGGCAGGTCGAACGTGGTGGGGCGGACTTTTTGCATCTCGACGTCATGGATGGCCATTTTGTACCTAATATCACGTTTGGGCCAATGATTGTTGAGGCAATAAGGAAGTTAACATCATTACCGTTGGATGTACACTTGATGATAGCACAGCCTGATAAGTATTGGATGCGGTTTAAAGTTGCGGGCGCTGATTGGATAAGCTTACATGTAGAGACAGGTGTGACACCAGAGCTTATCAATGAGATGAGGAAGGAGGTTAAAACCGGTATAGCAATCAACCCCAATACTCCGTTGGAGGTGGTGGAGCCTTACATTGATGAAGTGGATTTCGTGCTGGTGATGACTGTCAATCCAGGGTTCGGTGGGCAGCGGTTTATTTCAACCCCATTACAGAAGGTGAAGGAATTGAGCCAGCGTGGGGTGAAGGTTGAGGTCGATGGCGGTATAGATGAGGAGACCATCCACCATGTGTTGGAAGCAGGTGCCTCACTCATAGTGAGTGGTTCTTCCGTATTCAAAAGAGGTAACCCCTATGCACGTACCGTGTTTTTCAAAAGCATCATACAGAAGTTTGAAGCTTCGCGAGGTGGTTGACCTTCCAATGGGTGTTTTAAATTTTAGTCTGGAGGTGAAATGCGTTACGTGAGCTTAATAGTGGTGATAGGTTTAATGATGGGTTCATTACAAGCTCGTAATTTAGACAAGGTACCCCCATGTGAGAAGGTGGCGTATCCATTGGACTGGAAACGTCACACTATTGGTAAGCTATGGTTGGTGCTCACCAACATGGGTACAATAGGTGGTGCATGGGAGGCAGGCTATTCAGGATTACATGCGGAGTTTCCGCCAGGTTCGTTGGAAGAACACCTATGTGGTGCTGGTGTATGGATAGGCGCTATAGTTGAGGGTGAACCCTATGTTACCACAGGTTATGAGGGATGGGAAGGTCCATGGTTTGAATGTTATCCCACACAAAACGAATGGGATACAATGTGGGTGGTGGAAACCGCTGACACGTTCTACGATATACCATACTGGACACCTTATGTTAAGGTATCGGCACAGGATTTTGTTGCCCGTTACTTTGACAATACGAGGCTTGATATACCGTATCATCATCCATTGAATATCGAGATCATACAGCGTAGTTACTCGTGGGGTTATGGCTTCCTGCAGGATTTCATATATGTGGATTATAAGATAATAAATCTAAACGAAACTGATACACTACATCAAGCATATGTGGGATTTTTTGTCGATGGTGACGTGGGTAGGTTTACGGATCCAGCCGCAGGTGAACCTCATATTTGGGAGGACGATTTTACGTGGTTTGACCCCGACCGTATGATGGCTGTGATACAGGATGCACCCGGTGGGCCTGATGGTGATGCATTGAGTCCGCTCGGCATAAGGATAATACAGACACCGGGTGATATGTCACAACTGCAGATGTCATTCCACTGGTATAGGGGTGAGGAATCGCCTCGGACTGATCGTGAGAGATACGATACGCTATCAAGCGGCGGGATAATGCCAAACCAGACACCTGAAGAGGCGATGGATACGAGGTTCCTGTTTGGGTTTGGGCCGTTTGAGATATTGCCGGGTGATACACTGCCGTTGACTGTAGCTGTACTATGTGGTGATGGTTTGAACGATTTCCTAAGTAATGCGGATTGGGCTGAAAGCCTTTACGTGTGGAACTTCCATGTACCGTTGCCACCACCGCCACCTAAGGTTACGGCATACCCAGAAGATAGGGCAGTACATCTTGTGTGGGATGATACACCTGAAAGTTACTACGATCCGTGGCGGTTGGATGGCAATAACTATCCATTTGAGGGATATAGGGTTTACAAAAGTACTTCAGGGGTGGGAGGTCCATGGACGTTGATATTTGAATGCGATCGTGCTGATAACCGATGGGGGTTCAATGTGGGGTTGACACACGAATTTTGGGATTATGGGTTACCCAATTGCATGCCGGTTTATTATAGTGTTACGGCGTTTGCTGCACCGGATACGGTGTTCCAGCTGGAGGAGTTTCTCGAAAGCGCAGTGGAACAGAACATCATAGAGGTGCTGCCGGGGCCACCAGCTGATACCACTGGCAAGGAGAAGGTGATGATCATACCCAACCCATATCGTGGAGATTTTGACTATACATCCATAGGGTGGGAGTATCCACGACCTGGCCTTGCATGGACTGAAGAGGATCGGCGTATTGTATTTATGAACCTGCCGCCACATTGTAAGATAAGGATTTACACGTTGGGTGGCGATCTGGTGCGAGAAATAGAGCACAACGATCCGGTGGTGGGTTGGGAGAGCTGGGATCTGCTTTCGAGTGAGCACCAAGCTATCGCACCTGGCATATATATCTATAGTGTAGAGAACCTCGATACCGGTGATGTACAGGTGGGTAAGTTTGTTGTGATAAAATAGTATTCTCGCTACTTTGCAGATATAATGGCGAGGCTTTGATAAGTGTATGAAGCTATTCTACTATAGTAATAGCGAAGGCAAATTTTGATCCTGCTGCACCAAGGTCTTCGTACTCCTCTGAGGTGATCAAACAGGACATACGGGTTATGGATAGGTCAACCCAAATATTAGATGACAATATATAAGATAAACCGATCCCTGCATCTAAGCCAAAACCGAACCCATTTATACTCTTTTTACCATCTACGGGTGATTCCCAACTTGTGATAAAATATGGGAGATCAAAGCCTAACCTAAGATAAGGTGATAGAGGTAATTTATGTATCTTTATCCTTAATTTCCCATAGGCGATGGTTGGTATAACTTTGAAAGTTACTGAATTATCCATCCCAGTGGCCTTGGCTTGCCAATACCCAGCTTCAACACTGTAGTTCCAGTTTAAGGTACCTAAATTACCCAACCCCGTGCTTTTCCAGGTCTGTTCTACCTCGATATCGAAAGCTATGCCAGTTCCGAACTTTGCATCAGTACCGCAGTTTGCGGTGATAAAGTCATCCGAGGGTGTATCCAATGAAAGCATGCCCACCCTTACTGCCAAACCTATACTATTAGCTGTTCCACAAATAAAAGCTCCTAGTACTAATAAATAAAAATACCTCATAATACCTCCTAATCACCATCTGTTTAAACTAAGGGTGAATAAAAGCTTGTCAAGTACTCCACGATTAGATATTGCTGTCTTAATATGCAAAAAGATAATGAATCTATTGACCAACCCACCCGCTTCATATTTTTATTTTGAGGATGGCAAAAAAGAAGAAAAAGAAGCTCACCCGCAAAGAGTTAAAACGCGATGTATTTACAGAAACACTTATTAACTACTGGGTGAAGGTTAAGCATACACCTTCGCTGTTGGTGTACCCTATACTTGGGATAGTGGCAGTTATAGCGTTAGGTATATACTTGCAGAGGGCTAAGCAACACCGTATATCGCAAGCTTATACGTTATATTTCAATGGCCAATATTACTATATGTCCAACGATTTCGATAATGCTGAATCACAATGGAAAAGATTGATCGATACCTATCCAAACCATACGATTGCACAACGTGCTATGTACTTTTTGGGTAACATAGCCTATTTTCGTGGTAAGTACGAAGAGGCATGCACCTACTACGAGGAGCTGCTACAAAAATGTAAAGATAAAGAACTACGTGCATCCGCTATGATGGGGATAGCGGATTGCTATCTTGCGGAGAACGATCCGATCAGTGCGAAGGAGAAATACCTCGAACTTGTGGATAAATACCCCGAAAGTGTACTGGCACCATGCGCACTTTATCGAGCAGCTCTATGTGTAGCTGATACTAACGAAAGGAACCACATTTTACGTCGACTTTTGGAGGAGTACCCCAGAAGCAACTATGCGAAACTTATACGTGCACGCTATCCGGTTTTGGGTTTGAGTAAGGAATAGATTTTCTCCAGTGCAGCACGTTCTTTACGTTTGGCGTCCGCATAATCCTTAAGTGCAGCCATAAGGTCGGGCGTCTCCTCCCAGAGTATGTCTATGCTATCGGTACGTTTGGGTTCTTCACCCTTAAGTAACCAATCAATGGATACACCACCCAGCTCACTTATCTTGATGAGCATATCGTACGGAGGTAACCTCCTATTTTCGTAATTCCAAACCGCTTGTACTGTGCAGCCAAGTTTTTCGGCAAACTCACGTAGGGTGAACCCTAATTTTTCGCGTACTTGACGTATACGTTTATGGATGGCAGATTTGTCCATTATTTAATAATCCACTAAAAATATCAACTGTCAATATTGTCATGGGTAGGTTCAACGAGGTCGGACCAAAACTTTCGGATACCGTTTGCTATGATGGAGGCGATTCGACGTTGATATGATGTGTCTTCTACTTTGCTGTAGGGGTGCCATACACCTGGCACTATATATGCACGAGGGCCAAACATCTGTATTATCGGGTATTTTGAGCATTCGTGTAACCCAAGATCCTTCATGTTAAGTTCCGTAACAAGAGAATCTTTCAACAACTTTGCAAGCTGTTTACCATCTTCGTTGAGATAATAGTAGAAACCTGCGACACCATCCTCAACGAGTGTGGGCTCGAAATGCGATACCATCACCACAATATTGGGTGAGCTACGAAATATCTTATCCACTCTATACGTGTCAGTTTGGGTATCGAGCATCGAACTCCACGTGAGTTCAGCTGCCACCCCCTTTATTCTCAAACATCCCTTTATATATCTCGCTAATCGTAGGTTTAGCGGGTCAGCTGGTAACGGATCGATCATAACCTTTGGATAGCATGGCTTTATGTCTAAAGGGTAAGGTTTACCTGCTGGTACATCACAGGATTTGACCTCTATGTTACCACCCTTTGTACGTACTTTTACTGTGAGGTTGGATCTGCGTTGTGGGTATGGTACCAGTATTCTTCCGTTACAATATCTATAGCCGTAAGGTTTGCCGTCTATGAATACTTCAATTGTGACGGGATCGATGTTGTCACCTGTCACTTCTATATACCTAGCCTGTGGTGTTATCTGAAGGTTGGCCTTACCAGCTACAAGATAGTTGATGATCGCCTCGGCATATGCGGAAGCTTCACGCTCAAGGTATTCTTTACGTCTGAGCTTATGCTCGTTTTCTGGGTTGGATATATACGAGGCTTCACCCAACACGGCAGGTTCGACGTTTTCGCGCATCACCCTATAGGTAGATGGTAGTGGAGGTAACGTTTCCAACCCTATATGCCTACGGAATGCGAGGTATAGATGAGTGGCCAGATCCTCAGAGGGGGTTTCACCTTCCCATGGGTAGTATATTTCGGTACGGTTGATTGCGGGGTTCCTTTCTGCGTTGGCATTGTGATGTATTGATACGAAAATATCTGCATTAACCTGTTTGGCGATCGCTACACGGCGGTCGAGTGGCACATCGTAATCGCCATCACGTGTGAGGATTACTTTAATACCTCGGGATTCGAGTTTCGACTTCACCAGCAATGCCACATGAAGGTTGACGGATTTCTCTTCGAGCCCGGTCGGGCCTACAGCTCCTTTGGATGCACCACCATGACCAGGATCCAAGACCACAGTTTTACCTTCTATGCTCATAGGATTTTACTAGGTTATACATAAGGTAGTGGGTGGTAACTTTACCTACACCACCAGGTACTGGTGTTATGTAGCTTGCGAGCGGGCGCACTTCGTCAAACTTTACATCACCAACCAGCTTACCAGCGACTACGTTGATACCGACATCGATAACTATCGTGCCACGCTTTACGTGCTCTTTACCGATAAGGTGTGGTTTACCAACAGCTACTATGAGTATATCGGCTTCACGGGTAATATCGGTGAGTTGCTCCGTTTTTGAGTGACACACAGTTACGGTGGCATCTATCCCCTTTTGTAGTAATAACATTGCCAGTGGCTTACCAACGACGAGGCTCCTACCTATGATAACGGCACGTTTACCGGTGAGCGGTACCCCTATGAACTGCAGTATCTCCCATACACTACCTACGGTGGAGGGTAAAACCCGTGGCCGCCCCTCCATCAACAAGCCCAGATTGTATGGGTGCATACAATCTACATCCTTAGTTGGTGATATGGTTTCAACAAGTACAGTGCGGTCGATTCCCTTTGGTAGCGGTTCACCTATAAGTATGCCACCTATATCGTTGTCGTTGTTGAGCTGCTCGATTGCGTGCTTCACGGTTTCGGTATCAGTAACATCCCAGGTTAGCTCGATAACCTCTATCCCATACTTTTGGGCTACCTTTTTGATACTTCTGAAGTATGAACGTATGCCAGGGTCGTCACCTACCATAAGGGTTGCGAGTTTGGGTGTAAAATTGAGCCCCTCCATACGTTGTGTGATACGTGGTATAAGTTGTTTTACCACCTGGTCACCGGTCACCACTGTAGTGTTCATCCCCTGTATTTACAATACCTTCGGTAAGGACAATGATCACACGCCATATATTGTGGGGTAGGGTCGAACTCACCCTTACGTATTTTATCCCATACCTCTTTGATAACCTCAACAGCTTTGGTTTTGCTATCCTCGATCTTTTTTAAACTCGCTTCCACCCCGGTATCGACGAACTTCAACATCACCTTATTTGGTAGCACGCCAAACCTTTCGTAAAATGCAAGCACATATATGGGTAATTGCCAGTTTTCGCGTAACTTGCGTTTGGCGGTCTCCTCATCCCTTACATCACCTGTTTTGTAATCGATGATCACACCACCATCATTGTGCCAATCGATACGATCCCACCTACCGTTTATCAGGATACCCTCGACAGTTACACGAAAGTCTTCTTCAATAAATACCGGTGGGGGTGCATCCTTCTCCTCTTCCATGAATCGCAACAGTACCGACTTACCGTGCTCAAACCGCATACGCTCATGTTCGGGGCTGTGAAAGTATCCCTTACGTGCACGCCAGACGGATTCAAATACGTTGAACACATCCTCTAACTCCGGTATTATACGTTTCTTTTTGAACCTTAGGTAGTAAGCTATAGCTTCGTGTATGGCTTCACCATAGACAAGGTTGTGATCGGGTTCAGGTGGTAACTTCAAAACATACCTGAAGTAGTAACGACGTGGACATAATTTATAATCCCCTATCTGGGCTGCGGATAGGAATTTGGGTAGCTTCACCTGTATGAGCGGTACCCCTGATAGCGGTTCGTAATGGCTGACTATGTCTTCATCTGCGGTGTAAGAGGCTTCTAATACATCTGGGGGGAGGTCGAGCGCCTCCATAACGAAGGGGCTCACCTTCTTTTGGCGTCTCCTATCTTTATATTTGCGGGGCCATGTCATTATTAACTTATCCATAGCGCGTGTCATACCGACATAAAATAGGCGACGCTCCTCTTCGAGTTCGTCACTCACGATGATCTCCTCTTTTAACAGTGCATCGGGTACCTCTGCGAAACGGCGCCTCTTACGACCGGGGAAGACTTCATCCACAAGTGCGGGCATTATCACTACCTTGAATTCGAGACCTTTCGCTTTGTGTAAAGTGAGTATGTTTACAGCATCTTCTTCGAAGTCGGGTTCAGGTAATGGTGGGTTCTCACCCATATCACGGAGTTTATCGATCCTATCCACCAGATAAAATGCACGTGTGTCACCTGTGTCACGGCCCATGCTTTCGAGTAGCTTCAGGAACGCCATGATGTTGTTCATGCTTTGTATCATTTGAGGTGTAGGGTTGCGTTCGACACGCTCAAACCAGCCACTCGATTTGAGAAATTGATAGATCGCAAACGGAGCTGGCTCCTTAACAGCGAGGTCAAGGAATAGCTTAATATCGTTGTGTATTTTCTTGATGATGGATTTGGTGGCTGTGTTTAAGGGTTCGAGGTTATCGATATCATTTAGTGCATCAAGTTTGGATTCACCTTCGTAGCTGTTTAGGTGAGCCATAACGGTGGCGATTTCGGTACCTGATATGTTGTCACTTAGCTCGTATATTGGTGATGTCAGTATCGCGTAGATAGCACCTACATCAGCTGGTGAGTGTGTTAGCCGCATCAGGTTGATAAGGGTTTTGATTTCAGGTTGATCGAACAGCCCCTCACTACCTGTGAAGTGATACAGTATACCGCGGTTGTTGAGCACGTTTATGATATCTTCGGCGGATTCGTTCCTACGTACGAGTATGGCTATATCCTTGTAGTTGTAAGTGCCGGAGTTGACCAGCTGCTGTATGAGCTCAACTATGTACTCAGCTTCTGCACTTGAGGTTGGGAAAAAGTGATACTCTATGCTGTTGGGAAGGTCGTCACGTATGCTGTTGATATGTTTATCGATGTCGGGGTAGATGGATTCGAGTCGCTTCTGGTTGTTGCGTATCAATCTACACGCAGCATCTAATATGGTAGGGGTGGAGCGATAGTTTTGACGTAATACAACCTTTTTAGCATCGGGAAACTCTTTGCTGAAAGTAAGTATGTTGCTGATAGCGGCACCCCTGAACTTATATATGCTTTGGTCGTCATCACCTACAACCATGATGTTGCGATGACCTGCTACTATTAATTTAAGTAGCTGCCACTGTGCGAAATTGGTATCCTGAAATTCATCAACAAGCACAAACCTGTAGCGGGATTGGAACTCTCTAAGCACATCCGGGTATTGGCGGAACAGTTTTAACGGCAGTGATATAAGGTGCTGTATATCCACATAGCTGTGTTGAAGTAATAAGGTTTCGTATTTTTCGTAGAAATGTGCGAGCTCAAGGTGTTTTTCGCGTTCGGGGTCGTCGGGTGGTAGGTTTTCTGCGTAGGTGAGGTACTCCTCTGGGGTGATATCTTCGTCCTTCAACCGCGATATATAATCTATAAGGTCACGTAAGTAGTGGGTGGGCCGGCTCAATGGTCTGAACCTTTGAAGTGGTAGCTCGAACAGGTGGTCGCTCAAAAATAGTGCAACCTCATATTCGTTCAATACCCTGAAATTGGGGTCTATGCCCAGCTCCCATGCATAATCACGGAGGATGAGCTCGCCAAATGAATGGAAGGTCGAAATTGTTGTCTCTACATAGCCGTATGGGACAAGCTGATCGACACGGGTGGTCATCTCCTCAGCTGCTTTGTCTGTGAATGTGGTTGCCAGTATTTCACGTGGATGTGCGGTACCTGTGTTTATGAGGTATGCAATCCTGTATGTGATGACACGTGTTTTACCGGTACCGGCACCAGCGATCACGATTATGGGGCCCTCCGTATGGGTGACGGCTACACGTTGGTCGGGGTTGAGTTCATTAAGTAGCTGGGTTACGTTTTGCATTTTTCAATCTGCATTTTGCATCCTGCATTGAGCGAAAGCGTCTATATGGTGCTGTGGCGTTCCTTCGTGAATACAACATTGCAAAATGAAGATTGCAAAGTGCAAATTGCAAAATCATTTTCCCCCTCCTTTCGCAGTGATAACGGATTTTGCAACAATTTTGATCAATTCGTTAGCTTCAGCCAATAACGGTTGTAACTCCTTGCTAGAAATTAAGTCGCTTCTCTCCACCAACTTCAGCCAATATAAAGACTCTCGTAATTCCTTCAAGACGAGTTGCATCTTATGTATAAAATCGGCTTTACTTTCTGCTCCACATGCTTCTTCATAATTTGCTCCAGAAGACGAAGCAGCTCGCATTAGCTGATTTGCTATGTACCGTCCCACAGCGGTTCTTTTAAGTCTAACTGTCAATTTAATGCTACTTACTGCGAACTCTAATAGCCGTTCTGATAAATCGCTTACATTTTGCATTTCTCAATCTGCATTTTGCATTCTACATTGAGCCATTGCGCTTAACTATCGGATGATGGCTAATTTGCTAAATTTTTCCTTACCGTCGGGTGTCACTATCTGGTAGATGTAGAGGCTGGTGATTTTACCGGTGATACCAGCATAGAGTGATACGATCACCAAAAGAGATAAGAGGGTTAATACGAGAGGTCGTATTTTGCTTACCATTCTGATATTTAATATTAACGTGTTTGGGGGGATAGACAACCTCCAAATAAGGTAGATCGATTACATTGGGTGCTTGACTTGGTATCGTCACTCTTATATATTTAATAACGGCGGCGTAGCTCAGTTGGTAGAGCAGCGGAATCATAATCCGCGTGTCGGGGGTTCGAGGCCCTCCGCCGCCATTCCCATGAATTGTATGGATGTATGGGATAAGATTGTGGCACACACGGAGGAGATCATTTTACCTGAGGAGCTCAAGGAGCGGCTTGCACGTGATAAACCACTACGTATAAAGTTGGGTATCGATCCCACTGCACCTGACGTACATCTGGGGTGGGCAACAGTATTGTGGAAGTTGCGTCAATTTCAGGAGTTAGGTCATACAGCTGTGTTGATTGTGGGCGACTTTACTGCTAAGATAGGTGACCCGTCAGGGCAGTCGAAGACCAGACCGCAGTTGAGTGATGAGCAGATTATGGAGAACATGAGACATTACCAGGAGCAGATATTTAAAATATTGATACCTGAGTATACGGAGTTCAGATACAACAGTGAATGGCTGTCACAGATGAGGTTGGACGACCTGATAAAGCTTGCATCTAAGGTGACAGTGGCACAGTTGCTGGTGAGGGAGGACTTTAACACACGCTACAAGGAGGGTAACCCCATAGCGTTACATGAGTTCCTGTATCCAGTGATACAGGGGTATGATTCGGTGATGGTGAAAGCGGATGTGGAGATTGGTGGTAGGGATCAGAAGTTCAATTTCCTGTTGGCACGTGAGTTACAGCGATACTATGGGCAGGAGCCGGAGGTGTTGGTGTTGATGCCGTTACTGTTGGGTACGGATGGTGTACGTAAGATGAGCCAGAGCTTGGGTAATTACATAGGGATAAGCGAGCCGCCGGATGAGATGTATGGTAAGATAATGTCGATACCGGATGAACTTATACCACATTATTATGAGCTGGTGTTACGTTATCCGAAAGATGAGGTTAACAAAATAGCGGGGGCGATCAAATCGGGTGAGGTTAACCCACGTGATTTGAAGGCTAAGCTGGCGTGGGAGGTGGTTAAGTTATACCACTCAGAAGATGCAGCTGATAAAGCAGCGGATAGGTTCGACCGCATATTCAGTAAGCGTGAGCTACCGGAGGAGATGCCCACCTTTAAGCTACCCGCACGTAAGATGCGTATTGTGGATATAATCCACGAGATAGGGTATAGTGGGTCGAAGAGCGAAGCTAAGCGGTTGATACGTCAGGGTGGGGTTAAGGTCAACGGTAAGGTGGTGGATGATGTGGAGCAGGAGATAGATCTACAATCCGGTGTTGTGGTGAAGGTAGGTAAACGCAAGTTTGCACGTGTGGTGTATGGGGGAGATACTACCAGTAGATAAGCAAGACGTTGATGAGATAACACGTCTGTTGAGGGATACCCTCGTATTTGACGAAATTAGCATACCGTTGGTATACGAGAAGATATGGGGTGATAAGGATTATCAGCCTGACCTTACGCTCAAGTACGTGGAGGCTGGTGGAATTGTTGGTATGATAATGGGTGTGAAGCGTGACACGAAGGGATATGTGAAGTTGATAGCAGTGGCACCAGAGTATCGGAATAGGGGGATAGGTACGCAGTTGCTGGAGAGGGTTGAACATGGGTTGGCTGGGGTGGATGAGATAAGGGTTGTGGGTAGTCCACCCAACTACCTCGCGCCGGGGGTTGATCCACGATATACCGAAGCTTATGTGTTCTTTAAGCGACATGGGTATGAGGTATGTGGTGAAGCTTGCAATATGGAAGTAGTGCTTACACCTGATGTTGTACGGTATGACCATATGCTGGAGGGGTTAAGGGCCAAGAATATAAGTGTGAGGCGTGCTGATAGAAACATAAGTGATACGATACGTGAGTTTATCGATACACACTTTAAAGGATGGTGGCCAGAAGTGGAGGTGGGGTTGAGTAACGACCCGCCTACGGTGTTTGTTGCGGAACGGGATAACCAAATAGTGGGGTTTGCTGCACACAAGACGAATAATAAAGTGTTGCCATGGTTTGGCCCTATGGGTGTGGATTCGAATTTCAGAGGTATGGGGATAGGTGAGGCGCTACTCAGGTGTACGCTTGCGGATATGTACGATATGGGGTATAAAAAGGCGATCATTGCATGGGTGGGACCGATCGAGTTCTATTACAGGACGGTAGGTGCTAAGGTTACGAGGGTTTTTTGGCTGATGTGCAAGCGGATGGATGGTCGAGCTGACGCATGAGGTCAGCCTTACGTAGGGCGTCGATGATGGGGTCGAGGTTACCCTCCAGTATCTCATCTAACTGGTAAAGTGTAAGCCCTATCCTGTGATCGGTTACGCGGTTCTGTGGGAAATTATACGTGCGGATCTTTTCGCTGCGTTCACCTTCACCTATCTGTTGTTTGCGTTCACGTTGTAGTTGGGTGTCGCGTTCCTTACGCATGCGTTCGAGTAGCTTTGCACGCAACACGGCGAGTGCACGCATGCGGTTTTGGTATTGGGAACGCTGTTCCTGTGAGGTGACCACTATACCGGTAGGTATATGGGTTATCCTGACGGCGGTGGCAACCTTGTTCACGTTTTGGCCACCGGGGCCAGAGGCGTAGAAGAACTCCAGCTTTATGTCTTTTGGATCTATGCGGACTTCGATTTCGTCAGCTTCGGGTAGTACAGCTACTGTCACAGTGGATGTATGGATACGGCCACCGGATTCGGTCACCGGTATGCGTTGTACACGATGTACACCGCTTTCGTAGCGTAGGTGCTGGTAGACGTCTTTACCTTTGACGGCAAAGATGACCTGTTTGTAGCCACCGAGGTCACTCTTGTGTTCGTCGATGAGCTCGAGTTGCCACCCCTTCTGTTCGATATAACGTGCATACATGCGGAATAGGTCGCGTGCAAATAGGGCGGCTTCTTCACCACCGGCGGCGGCACGTAGCTCCATGATGACGTTGCGGTCACTGTACTTGTCACGTGGTGCAAGTGCAGCAAGAAGCTTGTGCTCGACTTGCTTGAGTTCGGTGGATTTCTCCGATAACTCCTGGCGTGCTAACTCGATAAGCTCGTCATCGTCGGAGGTATCGATTATCGTTTGTGCTTCGTTGAGAGCAGACTGTAGTGCTTGGTAGCGTTCGTATAGGTGTAGGATTTCGGTGATACGATCGTACTCACGTGAAAGCTGTATGAGACGGTCGCGGTCGCTTAGGATTTCGTGTGAATTGAGGCGTTCCTCCAGCTCCTTTTTGCGTAACTTGAGGTTCTCCAAACGGTCAATCCACACCTTATCCATTTTATCATTGTAATATAACCCAATACGGTGATAAGCAATATGTGGTGGACGAGATCGGAATACGTGTTATACTGGTTGATAAGGATATGCTCGGGGTTATTTTAAAGAGGGAAAGGTATGGATCCACTAAGTATACCGGATCTTGTGGATAATAAACGGGTTACTGGGGTGACCTTACGTGACGTGATTGTCAGAATCTTGGAACAAAGTTCTAATCCTTCGCTTTTCGTGGCAACTGCTTATTTTAATTTAGAGGCGCTCAATAGTTTATCGACTGTTTTAGATAAAGTATCGGAATTGCGACTTTTAATAGGTAAGGAACAAGATCAGGCTTTTGTACTTACTGAACGTCTACAGCGAGAGCTTGAAGATAAAGCAACACGAGGTGATCTGTCCATACTTCCTGAACTTCAAAGATGGCGTGATTTTCTTCGACAAGATAAGGTACATATACGCTACTACACGGGCGGATTTTTACATGGGAAGGCGTACCTTATAAGCGGTGTACCCGTAGCTGGATACATTGGTATTGTGGGGTCGTCCAATTTCACTGGTGCGGGGCTGGAGACAAACTTGGAGCTTAACGCTGTTCTTAAACAAACCACGGCTGTGGAGGAGCTTTTGCGATGGTTTGAAAATCTCTGGGCTGAGTCTGAGGACTACAAGGAAACGCTTCTTGATATGCTGGATAATTTCACGCACACCTATACTCCATATGAAATTTACATCAAAGTACTTTATGAAGCGTTCAAGGATCGGTTACAGGCAGATTTAAGCGAACAAGAGGAGAAACCTTCACCAATTGCATTGGCGGATTTTCAGCATGATGGTTACTTTGCTGCTAAGGAGATTCTTGAGCATTATGGTGGTGTAATTCTTGCAGATTCAGTAGGATTGGGTAAGACATATCTGGCGTTACGCCTGTTGGATGATTATGCGTATCAAATGCGGGAAACTGCCCTGGTGATATGTCCTGCTGCTCTAAGAGATACACTCTGGAAGCCACTCTTAGAAATGCATGCTATACCACATCATATAGAGTCTATGGAACGTATTAGTCAAAGTGATTTTAATATCGAAGAGTTTTCTGAATATAAAATTATCGTTGTTGATGAATCACATAATTTCCGTAACCCTAATGCTAATCGGTGGCGTAATCTGTTTAGGTTATTGACGGAAGGAGATCAAACAAAGAAGGTGATATTCCTTACGGCTACGCCGATTAATAATACAATTTTTGATTTATACCATCAGCTTCGGCTTATTGCACGGGATGAGCTTGACTTTTTTGCTGATGCTGGTATACCAAATCTTTTAGGTTATTTTCGGCGTGCGGAGGAGAACAAAGACGCACTATATGAGGTATTAGAAGCGATTGCTGTACGACGTAGCCGCCCCTTTATACGTAAAAATTACCCTAACGCTCAGATTGATGGACAAGTGTTACGATTCCCGAAACGAGAGTTGCATACGGTTCATTATAAATTGGAACGAAGTTATGGGAAGGCTCTTTATGCTAAAGTGGCGGAGGCGATTGAGAACCTAATACTTGCACCATATCAGGTGGATACATTTCGTAAAGAGGTTAAATATATACGGCAGTTAAGTCTGTTTGATATGTTCCCGTCTATGGCTAAAATTAAAGGAAGAGAGTTACCACTTATTAAACGATTAATACAACAAGGGTGGAGTAAAGAAGAGGTACAGGATTTTGTGATGACAATTGGACGACAGACTGCACTTGCTCATATTATGCGAGTGCTCTATCTTAAGCGACTCGAATCTTCGGTAGAAGCATTACGTATATCGTTGCGACGGCAGCTTGATTTTCAACGTGCATTTTTAAAGGCGATGGAAAGAGGTAAACTGTTAGATAGTAAATCTTATCGGAAATGGTTACAGATGGAATCAGCGGACGATCAGGCTGAAGGTGAACCTAATTTCTGTCTCTTATACACATCTCCGAGCCCACGAGACTAGGCATGATCTCGTATGCCGTCTTCTGCTTGAAA
>CBFDTI010000021.1:0-19051 GCA_965612795.1 uncultured bacterium
CATTTACACCCGTTTACCTGTATGCCGGAGAATGTAGCTTACCCTATATTACAAAACCTGAGCAAACAATATGATATGCCGCTACTCAGTATATCATTGGATGAACACACCGAAAGCGTTGGCTTATTGACACGTGTGGAGGCGTTCCTTGATCTGCTACAACAGCGTCATACTAACGGCTGACAAATCTGCTATCCTTTATATAAAATCGCATGTCGATAGGAAGGTCACCTTTCACCCCTATACGTTTGGAAGTCAGGGTTATCGGTTTGTAATCCGAATCCACAATGAACAGGTCGGAGGTTTCATCACATATGTCAATATTGTGATGCTTTTTGGTAATCTTCAACGCCTGTGTGAGTTTAGCCGGCCCTGTGGTTAAATTGTAAAGGTTGGTCTCTTTGCGGAATCGTTTCATCAGATTAATACCAGTCAGGGGTTCACCCGACCGTATGAGGACTGCAGATGGTGTACCTTCAGGTTCTGTAACTATATTAAGCAACCACCCACCATGCACCATATATATGAGGGTTTTGCCGGGTGGCCCCCACATCACTTCGGTAAGCCGGGTACGTCTACCACCATACGCACGTGAAGCGGGATCGTCTGGCCCATAATAAGCCTCAGTTTCTGTTATCATAACCTTCAGGTAGATCGCACCCAACCGACGTACGAGTATCTTACCAAGTAAATCACGTGCCACGTCACGTGCATCACGTGCGTAGAAAGTACACGGTAAGATACCGCACATGCTTTTTAAAGTATAGTGTGGATCGATTAACTGGCCACCTTACATGTGAATATTTGACCAACCCATGTTATGAAGTATTTTTATGAGATGAACGTTATCCCACTTTTCCTATGTCTATTGCCCTATTGGTATGGTACTTATTTAGGTGAAACCAAAGTTGGTTACATACGACGTGAAATCGACACCACCGCAGTAGGTTATAAATTTAGTGAACTACAGCATATTGAGCTAAACATGATGGGTGTACGTAGGGTAGCTACATCATTTGTGATATACTACACAGATAAGGATCTGAAAATAAACGAGTTTACGTTTGAGTTTAAATCCGAAGCACAACACTTGATATGTGAAGGTACAGTCGAAGATAAGGTTTTATTACTTGATATCACCACAGATGCTGGTCATAGTGATAAGCGTGTTACACTAAACGAGCCACTTTATGCATTGACCGTACTACCATTTATTGCAGTACGTGAAGGTAACTTTACTGATAGATGTTTGCTGTTCGACCCCACTACATTATCAGTAGAGTATGCCACGGTGAATATCAACAGAGGCGATACATTAGAATTGACCATAAATTTCCTTGGTACCACCACACGTATGTGGGTAGATCCCACTGGGATTGTGCTCAAAGAAGAAGGTCCAATGGGTGTACTAAGTAAGTTGGAACCTGAATCACTTGCGATGAAGCTGGCAGGTGAAACCCGTGAAATAATGGCGTTTGCAGCTATACCAACGAATGTTACCATATCACATCCACGTAGGGTGAAATACCTTAAAGCTATAGTAAAAGGTGAATTCCTACAGGACGAACGTCAAACCCTACGTGGTGATACACTCGTGGTACAAGTGGTTGAACCCATACCACCATATCAGTTGATAGAAGGACATACCGAAGCAACCCCATTGATACAGGCGGATGACCCACAGATTAAACGATTGGCACGTAAGATAACGAGATGGTCGATAAACAACTGGAGTCGCGTACAGAAGTTAGTACACTGGGTATCTGATTATGTAGAGGATTTCCCTACGGTATCAGTACCGTCAGCGGTTGATGTACTCAAGTGGAAGAAAGGTGACTGTAACGAACATGCGGTATTATTCTGTGCATTAGCACGTGCGTTGGGTATACCCTGCGAAATAGTTGCTGGTATAGTCTACATGCAAGGTGGATTCTACTACCACGCATGGAACCGCGTGTATCTTGGACGTTGGGTGGATGTTGACCCCACGTTCGATCAGGTGCTGGCAGATGCTACACATATTGGGTTGGTACTGGGTGGGCTCGAACATCAAGCTAAGATTATGGAACTTGTAGGTAAAATTGAAATAGAAATATTGGAATATAGAGAATAAGAAGTAGGAGGGGTGATGCTGTTGATGATTTTTTTGCTTATGGCAGTAGAGTTTCACCCTAAGGTGTTGATGTTGGTGGCACCCAATGGGTTTCGTGACGAGGAATATACAGTACCACGTCGTATACTGGAAGATAACGGTGCATATATTACGGTAGCATCCACACGTAAAGGTGAGCTCAAAG
The DNA here is from genome assembly GCA_965612795.1 of uncultured bacterium. Classification (GTDB taxonomy): domain Bacteria; phylum Hydrothermota; class UBA3073; order NMUJ01; family NMUJ01; genus NMUJ01. The sequence continues at coordinate 2,298 of CBFDTI010000021.1, forward strand.
GTATGTTAGGGCTTAAAATACAAGCTGATACGGTGATATATCAGGTAAATCCGTTAGATTTTGACGCCATCGTGCTGGTGGGTGGTGTAGGTTCCACCATATACTGGGAAGATGATTCAGTCCATAGCATGATAAAGAAAGCGTATGATTCACTCAAGGTGGTTGCCGCTATATGTCTTGCACCTGCTACGTTGGCAAATGCGGGTATATTAACTAACAAAAAAGCGACGGTGTTCCCAACGTCGACCAGCTTGCAAATATTTGAGGCCAACAACGTAAGGTATGTAAAGGATGGTGTAGTAATAGCTGATCGTATAGTGACAGCGAGCGGGCCACAATTTGCTGAGAAGTTTGGTGAATCAATCTGGCAGTTACTAAAAGAATATGCGGGTAGTACTACAGAGAGTGAGTAGGGCAGCTTGTTGGGTAGGTGACGAAAAGGTTGCAGAGATAGGGCGTGGTATACTTCTGTTGGTAGGTATCGAAAAAGGTGACACCATGGAGGCTATAGAATATATAGCGAACAAATGTGCTAACCTTAGGATATTCGAAGACGGTGCAGGTAAGATGAACCTTAACGTGATGGATATCGGAGGTGAAGCGCTGGCTATATCGCAATTCACGTTGGCAGCCGATATACGTAAAGGGAGACGACCGAGTTTCGACCATGCCATGCCACCCGACCAAGCTATACAGCTGTACGAGAGATTTGTAGATATACTTAACCAATATGTACCCACAAAGAAAGGTGTGTTCGGTGCGAAGATGGCCATCGAGCTTGTAAATGATGGCCCAGTAACCTTCGTGCTGGAGCGATGATATACAGTATGACAGGATTTGGAGAAGTAGAGGATGAGCTGTTCCACATCCGTATAAAAAGTGTGAACCATAGGTTTATGAACCTATCGTTAAGGTTATCGCCAGCTATCGAGTCTTACGAGGTACGTATACGTAAGCTTATACAGGAGAAGCTACAACGTGGTGCGATAACGGTATCTATTAAGTTCAAAGAGGAACGGTGGGTACTGGATGGGAGGAAATTGCAGTCATTTAATGAGTTTCTATCTCAAGTGAGGGAAAAGTTAGGATTATCCGGTGAGCTTAAACTCGAACATTTTCTACCGTATCTCACTGAGTTCACATCACCTATGCGGGTGGAACGCAATTTATGGCCACAACTACGTAAAAGTTTAAATCGTGCCTTACGTAAGGTATGTGCTATGCAGAAAAAAGAGGGCATGGCAATATATGAACGGGTGATGGCTGAAATACAGAGGCTACGCGATATGCTTGATGAAGTACGTAAACAAGCTTCGGTACGGAACGAAGCCATAAAGCGTCGTATTAGTACGGCTTTGGGGACACATGGTGATGAGATATTGAACAATGAATACTTTTTGAGTGAAAAATATACGGTCGATGAGGAGATAAATAGGTTTGCATCGCATGTGGACGAACTTGAACGTACACTTAACGAAGGTGGTTTATGTGGCAAAAAGGCGCTATTCTTGTTGCAGGAGATGCAACGCGAACTTAATACTCTGGGAGCAAAGGCCAAGGACGATAAATTGGTACATCTTGTGGTGGATCTTAAGCTTATTGTTGAAAGTATGCATGAGGAGCTCGAAAATATCAAGTGATGCGAATAGAATTTATACCTTTCCCTATTATAGTATCGGCACCATCAGGTACAGGTAAGACCACAGTTATCAAAAAAGTGGTGGAACGTCTCCCCTATGTGGAGAGAGTTGCCACCCTCACAACGCGACCACGACGTAAAGGTGAAATATCGGGTAAGGATTACAAGTTTGTCAGTGAACAGGAATTTTGGGATTGGGTCAACACCGGCAACGTTTACGAATACGCTACCGTATATGGGTATCACTATGCTACACCGAAACCGGATGTCGAACGAATACTGGATGAAGGTAAATACCCGATAATGGCGCTCGATATACAGGGGGTGAAATCTATGCGTAAGATATTTCCGGATGCATTGTACATATTCCTTATACCACCATCGTGGGAGGAATGGCGACGTAGGTTGATGATGCGAGGTGCAGAGAATATCGACAAACGTATGGCAGCCGCTAAGGAAGAGATTGATGAATGGCGTATGTTTGATTATGTGGTGGTCAACGACGAGCTGGAAGCTACGGTTGAACTTGTGACCAAGATTATTGACGTCGAACGTTACAATATTAAACATATAAAGGTGAACTACGCCGCCCTATAATCCACAAGGAGGTGAAATGTGGTGGATCTTGTTATTGATACTCAATACAGGTGTTGTGGGAGTGCATGCTGATGAGTTTGAACTCGAAGCTCGCATAGCCAGCGTCCCCATAAGGATTGATGGTATACTGGAAGATGTGTGGTACACAGCGGATACGGTGAAACAGTTTACACAATTTTCACCTCATTATGGTGAACAGCCAGCCGAATCCACGTATGTGTTTGTACTCTATGATAAAGATAATCTTTACGTGGCATTTGTAGGGTTTGTAGCTGAACGTGATGTATGGGCTAACCTCGGTGGTGCTGAGGATTACGTTAGTTTCTACATAGATACGTTCCTCGATCGCACAACTGCATATGGGTTCGGTGTAGGTGCGAGCGGATCGCACGGTGATGAACTCATATTGAATGATGGACGTTCGGAGGATGAATCCTGGGATGGTGTCTGGTATTGTGCATCGAAAGTATACCCGGATAGGTTTGTTGTCGAAATTAAGGTACCGTTTAAATCTATAAGATATAAACGTGGGCTCACTGAGTGGGGGATAAATTTCTACCGCCGTATACCGGCAGTTAACCAAACCCTATACTGGAAGCTACCGGACGAAAGGGAAGGCTTACGGGTGTCGAAGTTCGGTATACTTAAAGGCATAAACCCAGGTGTAGCGGGTCGCAATATGGAGGTATATCCTATAGGATTTGTACGCTCCGAGCACTATACAGATACATCCTATATATGGCCAGACATGGGGGTTAATTTCAACTGGAGTATTACACCTGAGTTGAGGTTATCGCTCACGTATAATCCAGACTTTGCACAGATAGAAGCGGATCCGTTTTCGCTGAACCTATCACGTTATGAACTGTACCTTAAAGAGAGGCGTCCGTTCTTCCTCGAAGGTACGGAAATATTCCAACCTGCCAGCTTTGGTAGGCAGATGGGGTTCTATCACCCTATACAGGTATTTTACTCCAGGCGTATAGGTAAAAAGCTACCGGGAGGTGTGGAAGTACCTATAAAATTGGGAGTGAAGCTCACCGGCAAAGGAACAGATTGGCAAACCGGTTTATTGTACGTGTATACGGATTCAGCCTACAGTGAAGGTGTAGGTGAACCCCCTTATCACTGGTCAGTGTTGCGATACAAGCATCAGATGCTGGGTAATTCAGAAATTGGTTTTTTAGCTGTTGCTAAGAGTAGGAAGTTTACATCGCTACCTACGTATGCGATGGGTATAGACTTGGGGTTGAGGAACCCTTCATTGCAGTTCGTATGTCAAGCAGTTACAACCAAAAATGATACACTTATAGGGTATGCGTTTAACTCTGGTATCTATGGATTTTATGGGGATTATATGGTTATAGGGCGTGCACAGTCCATAGGTGATAAGTTTGATATCTCCGAGGTCGGTTATTACCGTGAACTGCCGGGCACCCAGATGGTATGGATTATCGGTGGACCGATGAAGTTGTTACCCAAAGGTGGAATAAAGATGTCATATGTACTGGTAGGTGGTGGTATATCAAAATACAAGGAACTACCCCGCTCGTACTTTGGAGCGTTATGTTTTGGCATGAATTTACGACCTACCGGCGGGTTTAATATAGAGGTCGATGGTGGTAAGGTACACGAGGAAATTCGCATAACCACAGATACAGGTAGCATTTACACGGATACGTCGTATTTCACGTGGGGTGCCAATTTCAATTACTGGTCGGGTCCAAAGGGTAAGATCAGCTACTACGGAGGGTTCAACCTCAGCCGTTCATGGATATGGGGGCTTGAGTGGTTAAGCTATCAGTTGGCAATATGGTGTGGTGTGGAATACTCCATCACACCACGGGTAAGCTTCAGCATACATCCGGACGTTTCCGTATATTTTACACCCGACAATAAATTGCATCTGGTATTTGCACATATGGAGCCACGTTTGGGTATACACTTTAACCCATATCTGCAATTAGCGTTACGACCCGATCTCGCCATACAATGGGAGGGTGCCACCCGCAGTATACCATCGTTGAGATTGGGTTACTTGTTGTCTTGGGAAATAGCACCAAAAAGCTACCTGTATGTGGTTATGAATGATGAATGGTACGAAGCTGATGGTCGGTTGCATGCGGTATCTACAGTTAGTGCGATCAAACTCAAGTGGTTACAACTCTTATAGAACTATATGGATGAGAAGACATTTTGGGAACATCTGGAGGAGTTACGTCGTTATGTTATATGGATATTGGTATGGTTTGGTGTAGCTTTTATACTGGCGTATCAATTAGCACCTAAGCTACTCAATGTAATAGCAAGGGATACCACGTTGTATTTTTTTGCACCTTGGGAGCCATTCCTTGTACGGTTACGTATAGGGGTATGGGTAGCGGTATATCTTACGTTACCATTTATTGCGTATCAGGGGTTTAGGTTCTTGAAGCCTGGACTTAAATCACACGAGTTACGTATGTTACGTGTGGTTTTGGGCGTAGCGATACCTATAGTGTTTGGTAGTGTGTTGATCGCTTATTTCTACCTCATACCAGTGATATGGAAGGTATTGCTCAACTTTGCAGCTGGTCAGATGCTACCTGTTATTAATGTATCACACTATCTCACGTTCTTCATATGGTTAACCATAGCGTCGGGTGTGTTGATACTATTCCCCATATGTATTGTACTATCTGTGGAGTTTGGTGTTGTACCGCCAGACTTTTATTTAAGTTCATGGCGGTATGTGATTGTCACAATATTTATAATATCGGCATTACTTACACCACCGGATATATTTACGCAGTTATTGATGGCGATACCGTTTGTGGGGTTATATCTTATTGCATTAGCTATTATCAAAAAGCATTATAGGGAAGCTTTATGATGGATGGCACTCACGACAGTGGATGCTTGTAACCTATCTCCTGCGGGTTAATAGTTTCATAATATCAGTTAAAACATCACCCGCTTTACCTTGTAGAAAGATATCTGCGTGTGGAGTGATGGCTGAAGGTTCTATATTTACTTCGATAACTTTACCACCGTGTTGCTTTACTATCAATGGTACATATGCGGCTGGATAGACCACACCGGAGGTACCCACCACCAGCACAACGTCCGCAGTACGTGCAAACTCAAACGCCTGTGTGAGTGCAGTTTCAGGTAAAGGTTCGCCGAACCATACGACTGCGGGCCGCATGAGTGCACCACATTCGCAGTAAGGTAGATCGGACCAGTTTTCACCCTCATATTCGTAGATGCAGTTGTCACAAGAGGTACACTTTGTGAAGAAGATGTTACCGTGAAGTTCGACCAGCTTCTTATTGCCAGCAACCCTATGTAAGCCATCTACGTTTTGGGTTACAAGTAAAAAGGTAGACTTTATACGTTCGAGTTCCGCTATCGCTATATGTGCGGGATTGGGGTTGGCTTTCCTTATGAGTGTCCTACGGTATCTATACCAATCCCATACTACACGTGGAGCTTTACGGAAGGCGTCTGGGGTGGCAAGCTCCTCAGGTCTATATCTTTGCCATAACCCATCCTTACCTCGAAATACGGGTATACCGCTTTCGTGTGATACACCAGCACCGGTGAACACCAATAGGTGGTTTGCATCTGCTATGAGGTTGGTGGCTTGGATAAATTTATCGGCCTGTTGCATGGATGGTGGTCACTTGTGTTTGATGGCGTTTGCGAATTCAGCTGTTAAAGTATGATCTTCTTGTAGCTTTTGGCCGATGACAATGAAATTGGCACCCGCTACCACCTTATCATGAGCGTCGTGGGGTGATTTGATACCACCACCAACGATCAGTGGCAACTGTACGTATTGCTTGATACCACGGATGAGCTCGGTAGGTGGCGAGAGTTTGGCACCACTACCGGCTTCGAGATATAGGAGTTTAAACCCAAGATACTGTGCAGCTAATGCGTAATATTGGGCAAGCTTCACCTTATCACGTGGTATCGGTAGGGTATGTGTTACGTAATGTACGGAGGTCATCGTACCACCTTCCACCAACAGATACGCAAGCGGTATAGCTTCAAGCTTGTATCGATAGACGAGTGGTGCCATCTTAACTTGCTCCTCTATAAGATACATGGGATTGTTACCGGTTAGAAGCGATGGAAACAGTATTGCATCTGCATGTGGGGTCACTTGTAACGCATTACCGGGGAAAATGATCAACGGTATGTGTAATTTTTCTTTAACACGACGTGCAAACTCGTGAAAATCATCGATACCGGTGGTGCTACCACCGATTAACACTGCATCAGCGTGACGATCGAACTCACGCAGGGCGGGTTCGGGTGGAAATGGACCGTCAGGGTCGATTAATACCAAAAAGCCAGCACGCTCTTTTATGATATCAAGTAAATAGTTGAGTACCATTGATTAAAATTTTGTGTAAAACAGGTGAAAGTCAACCACCGCACGATTGAGGGGTACGGATGATTACGATAGGGGTGCCGATACCTATACCCAATATTTCAGCACATGAACTGTTCTTAACACTAACCTCAAGCATATGGAAAGAGTCAAATAATGCGATAATTTCACCGTCTTTCGCCTCACAGTACGAGGTGGAAATCTGGGTTATCACTTTACCTGCCACGTGTAGCTCAAACCGTGCATTGCCGACGAAGGATTTGAAAGCATCTTCTGATACATTAGAGATGAGGTTGCCAAACCTATCCACGTGGATGATCTCACCTATAAGTTTATCACCTATCTGCTTTGGCTGTGGTAACTCAATACGTACGATGGTGTTAAGCTTGGACCCAAAATCATCAACTGGTATACCTTTCGATAAATGTGCAGCTACCGGTGCGAATATGTCACGGCCATGAAACGTACTTGATACTGGATGTAGAAAGTACTTATCATTGGTGAGCCAGATTACTCTGGTGATAGAATTGGGGTGAATGAATGAAAATATGCCATTGTCAGGGCCGATGAAATAGTAATCATCAGCCTCTATAAGGATAGGCTTACGTGTGGTACCTACTCCGGGGTCGACGACTGCAACAAATATGGTACCTTTAGGAAAATATTTATATGAGTGCATAAGCAGTAAACAAGCTGTACGAACCGCCTGTGGAGCCACTTCATGGGTGATATCAACAATATGGACGTTGGGATTTATGCGTAATATAACGGCTTTCATTACACCGACGAAGATATCTTGGTGACCAAAATCCGTAAGCAACGCTATGATACGCATGTGATAGAATAGCTTAGTGTAGAAGGTTGTCAACGTGTCACCCGCAGTAAGTGGATTATATTAAATTGCAAAAGGAGGTAAAAATGGGTATCCGAGTGATAAATTATTCCGAAAAAGATGTTGAGGCCAGAACTGTTAAATCAATAAAAGAATGTATTTCCTACATAGGTAGAGGGGTCACGTGGATCGATGTTAAAGAACCCACACCTACGGTTATACATGAATTAGGGGAATACCTCAACCTACACCAACTCGTGGTGAAAGAACTGACCAAACCCCACGGTAGGTCACATTATGAGGACTTTGGGGAGTACCTATTCATTGCTATGATGGTACCAAGCTATGGCAAGCAGCACGTACATGTGAGCAGGGTTAGCATAATAATGAGTAAGGATTATGTGTTGACCATACAACACCAACCAACCCATATATTGGAGCCTATCGTTGAGCGGCTAAGCACTACAGGTACACGTATACGTAAGATGGGTACCGATTATCTCCTTTACGTGATAATTGATAGTGTTGTGGCACAGATATTTCCGATTTTGGAAAGATTAGGCGAACGTATCGAACGAATAGAGGATGAACTGGTCATCAACCCCACTACGAGGACACTCGAAAGAATACATAGGTTACGTAGGGAGTTGCTTGTAATACGTCGAAACGTGTGGCCACTGAGGGAGATATTATACAGTATGGTGGAAACAGAATCTCCACTCATAAAAGAGGAGACAATACCATACCTACGCAATAGTTATGGACATGCGATCGATATACTCGATATAGTTGAAACACAACACGAAACTATGGGTGAAATGTTGGACGTGTACCTATCGAGTGTAAGCAATAGAATGAATGAGGTGATAAAGATGCTCACCATCATAGGTACGATATTTATACCGTTGACATTCATAACCGGAATATATGGGATGAACTTCAACACAAGGGTTAGCCCATGGAATATGCCAGAGCTTAACTGGTATTGGGGATACCCCATCATCATGGGGTTGATGGCAGTGATGGCAGGTGGTATGTTGGTTTACTTCAAACGCCGTGGTTGGATATAATTAGCTTTTTAGCGATTGTAACCATTTAAGTAGTTCAGCGTCTTCCACTGGGGGATGCTGGGTAAGCCACCTGGCTAACCGCCATGGACGGGTGGGTGTGGGTTCACCTTTTATGTTTAAGGTGCCGATGACACGCCCTATACGGGGTAGGTCGTACATGCTATCGATCTGGCAGTTATGCTTGGCAAGCACTGTACGGAACTGCTGGCGTGCCCAGGATTCAAACCTTTGAAGTGTATCAGTAATCTCGTAACGGTTAGCATCGGTCACCTGCCAACGTGGTATACGGAAATAGAGGCATACTCCATTACCGGTGATGGCAAGCAAGGGTCGCTTGTAGCTGGAACGTTCAAACCACTCCGCTATGTGGTGGCCAACTTCTATCGCATGTGAAAGCTCATCCTCTGTGGCAGGTGTTTCAGGTGCCCGTATTGGGTCGATATCGAGCACTAATATCTGTACAGCAACTATATCGAACATGGTCGCAGATTTGCGTAGACCAGGTTGACGTTCACGTAGCACAGCGTAAAGATTACGACGGCCTGACCAGTTGCGACATACTTCGATGAACTTATCCTCATCCTTTACAATCTTGCATATGGGGTATTTGCCACGTTGTAGTAAACGGAGCTCGGTTTCATGCTGATGATCCAATATCTTATAGAAGAAGCGTGCATCAGCTTCTAAGAATGTGACTGCCATCGTACGGCGATGAGCATCATCTTGATACAGAAATGGGTAAGCCCACCCATTGCGATCAACATCCAGTAAGGTACGAAGAATATGCTGCCTAGGAATATCATGAACAGACGTAGGTCACGTTTGGATAGGTAGTTCCAGACATTAAGTGGATACGGCTTATTGTAACGTAGGTGATACTCTTTACGTGTGTAGCTGGCAAGTATGAACCCCGTGATGGGTAAAACCGCAAGCAATGGTGCCCACCAGTATGGTTGTAACCGCCAGTATCCGTAGGTGATACCCAAACATAGGATGAGCTCACCGTAGCGATCAAGTAACGTATCGAACCACCCACCAAAAGGACGTGCTTTATAGAGTAAACGTGCTACTTCGCCATCACAACCGTCGAGTATGGAGGCTATCTGTACGAGTATGCCGGCGGCTATCCATAGCCAGGTTGTGGTGGAAGTAAACATAACCGCAGCAATCACCGATAGTAACAACACAGATAAGCTGATAAGGTTAGGATGAACCCTACAGCGTGCAAATAAGCGTGATAACTGTAACGATATGGGGCGATTGAGGTGACGTGAGATTATGCCATCCTCTTGGGGTTTGGGTAGCTGTCGAAGTAAAATGGTTTCAGCTACCTTGAGGTCGGTAGGTGTGTCGATATCACACCACATGAACCCATGTATAGGGGAGGCAACTAATTGAGCGGTTTGGATAAGTTGCAACATACCACCCGTTAGTGTATAATCGCCATGCTCAATGGACCTACGTAGTGCGGAGAAGATAGATCGATGCAATATGAAAATACCAGTATCGATGGCGTTGAACTCATGTAGGTGTTTACCTATATTAAGTACACGGTTGTTGGGACCGATTTGAAGCTTGGTAGCTTCATGTAGCTTATCGCCTTTCGCTATATCGGTATCTGCAAGTATATAGGAAGTATTGGGTTGGCATGTGATACGTAAGAATTGTGATAATACTTGGGGGTCGAAAATATGATCGCCCATCAACAATAGAAAGTAGTCATCCACATGGGGTTCGGCTGCTAAAACTGAGGTGCCGTTACCTGATTCCCAATCAGGGTTGTACACAATTTTGAGGTTGAGATGCTCACGGTGGGCGAACTCTTTGAGATATGAAGATATGGCTTCATGGGCGTAACCGACGACTATGATGAACTCATCGATACCAGCAGCACGTGCATTGAGTATTATGCGGATGATGAGTGGTATACCAAGTAACGGGATGAGTGGTTTAGGTTTACCTCTGGTGAGCTTGGTAAGCCGTTCACCCTTACCTGCACATATTATTACGGCTTGCATGGAAATAAGATAATCGAGATGGGTAAGTTTCAAGAACCTAAATGATAACAATGTAACGGATAACTTGATATATTGTAAGTTGCTGTATATTCATAATGTGGTGATAGATAGGTATGAGTTTATAAACGTCAAAAAGTGCTTGTTAATTGACAAGGGGTGGCCATGGTTGTAAATGTAATGTTGGGGGTCATCCTTGTGTTAGTAGTTCTGGTGTTGTTGATTGTGATATTCAGAAGCAGACGTATCACACCGAGCGAAGTAGAGGCTGCAATACTTAAGGGCTGGATGGAGTTGAAGCTGGACGAGAAATTGGGCAAAATATCGGAAATAGCAGATAATATCGCGGAGTCACATACGAGGTTGGAGAATCTATTGCGTGCACCAACGGCACGCGGGACATTTGGTGAGCTGGGGTTAGAGACGATATTGAAAGACCAGCTACCACCTAATATGTATGGTATAAGAGAGGAGGTGTTCGAAGGTAAACGTCCTGATGCATATATAAAATCGACTGTTGGAATAATATGCATAGACTCGAAGTTCCCGTTGGAAAACTTTCGTAAGATGGTTGAAGCCAAGGATGAAGCTACAGAAAAGGAATTTAAGAAAAAGTTTCGTGAGGATGTTAGACGGCATCTCAACAAGATAGCCGCTGACTATGTACGACCTGAATTCGGTACTGCGGGGTTTGCATTCGCATACATACCATCGGAAGGCGTACATTACTATCTGTTGACAGAAGAGCTTGATATGATGCGCGAGTTTGCCACCCGTGGTGTGATAATCACGTCACCACTTACACTGGCACAGAGGATAGAACTCATAAAAGCGGGTGTGGAGGCAAAAAAGTTGTCAGAAGAAGCAGCTCGCATAAGGAAAGATCTTGTGGTATTAAACAGGATATTCGGTGAAATCGATAGGGATTGGCAAACCTTTTATGGACACCTGCGGAATGCATTCAACAAAGCAAGGGATATCGACGATAAATACAGTAAGCTGAAAGACGAATTTGAAAGGATCATAAAGAGCACGGTAAGTTGTGATGATACATGGGATTGACAAGAGATTATCAAAATTAAATTTGATGGGTGGCTGATCATTAAATGAAAAATGGGTAGCGGTACTGAAGGAAGTAAAAACAGATGAGAGAGTTAACCGAGAAGGCGTCGGTTGGTATCTACCTGGTACAGGATGGTATATTCAAGTATGTAAACCCCAAGTTGACCGAAATATTTGGATATACTGCTGAGGAGTTAATCGACAAGAAAGGGCCTAAAGAGCTAGTCTTGCCAGAGGATTGGCCACGTGTAGAGGAGAACATTCGTAAGCAGATGTCGGGAGAGGTTGAATCCATTCGCTATGATTTCAGGGGAATAAAGAAGGACGGTGAAATTGTTTACGTTGAGGTTTATGATACAGCTATAATTTATCGTGGCCGGCCATCTATCGTTGGTATACTGAGGGATATCACACCACAAGTACGTGCGGAGGAGAGGTTAAAACATATTAACGCAGTATTATATGGTATACGGAAAGTTAACCAGCTTATCACAAGGGAGAAAAATCGCCACCGCCTACTTAAGGGAATCTGTGATGCTCTTGTTGAGACCGGGGGGTACTACCATGTATGGATCGCTCTTATCAATGAATCCGGTAAGCTTGTGACGAGTGTCGAGTCGGGATTGGGCAAAACGTTCCAACCATTAAACGAGCAATTGAAACACGGTGTGTTACCTGTCTGTGGTAAGATGGCATTATCGCAAGCTGGAGTGGTGGCGATCCAGGATCAACGTGCAACATGTGGTGATTGCCCGTTAGTGGAGAAGTATGGCAATAAGGGAACGATGGTCACACGGTTAGAATATGAGGGGAAGGTTTACGGACTCATGTCTGTGTCCATCCCCACACGTATGGTGATGGATGAAGAGGAGCAGGTGCTGTTTGAAGCAGTAAGTAAAGACATAGCTTTTGCTCTACATGATATAGAGCTGGATGAAGAGCGTAAACGGGCTGAAAGTGCACTACGTGAAAGTGAGGAACGGTTTCGTACGCTTACTGAGAAAGCGCTCGTCGGTGTATATATTTTTCAGGATAATAGATTTCTGTATGCTAATCCTGCATTTGCAAAGATTTTTGGCTATAAACCTGAAGAAATAGTAGGTAAGTTGGGGCCATTGGATTTGACACATCCAGATGACCGCCATATGGTTATTGAAAACATTCGACGTCGGTTGACAGGAGAGATAGAATCTGCGCATTACACGTTTCGTGGGATTCGCAAGGATGGTAGTATCATCTACTGTGAGGCAATAGGACGGCGGATTGAATATCACGGTCAACCTGCTATTATTGGAACCCTTATGGATATTACTGAACGTAAACGTGCTGAGAGGGAGCTCCAGGATGCATATAGAAGGTTGCAACGTGCTTATGAGGAGCTTAAGGCGCTCGATAAATTAAAAAGAAACCTTATCGCCAATGTAAGTCATGAGCTACGTACGCCGTTGACTATTATCAAGAGTGCCCTGGAGCTTGCAATAGAGGAGACAGACCCGGATAAAAGGAATAAGTTTTTGGGCATGGCAATGGATGCAGTTGCACGTCAAACGCTGGTTATCGATAACTTAATAGAAGCTGCACGTATGGAGAAAGGGCAACGTGAGTTTAATATAACGGATGTGGACATAGCTGATGTGATAACACAAGTAAGTGATGAGTTTAAATCCATGGCTATCAAAAATGACATAAAAATAGAGGTAAACGTGAAACAGAACCTACCAATGGTGAAAGCAGACCAAGACAAGCTACGGTACGCGCTACGTAATCTTATCAGTAATGCGATAAAATTTAACAAACCAGGCGGTAGTGTCCGGATTACGGCTAGGAAGAAGAAAGATATGGTTGAAGTTTGTGTCAGTGATACAGGGATAGGTATCCCAAAAGAAGAGCAAACGAGAATATTTGAACCTTTCTACCAAGTAAATAGCTCGCTCACGAAGCGATACAGTGGTGCTGGGTTGGGATTAGCTATAGTGAAGGAAATCGTCGAGGGGCACGGTGGTAAGATAACCGTAAAGAGCGAAGTAGATAAAGGTAGTACGTTTTGCTTTGTGTTGCCGATTAAAGAAAAAGAATAATGACAAAGATACTGGTGGTTGAGGATGAGCCCGAGATACGGATTTTGGTAAAAACAATATTAGAGAAAGCGGGTTATTCTGTTGTAGAAGCTGAAGACGGGGAAGCTGCGCTTAGGTTGGTTAATGAAGAGAAACCTGACTTGGTGTTGCTGGATGTGATGATACCCTGTATCGAGGGATGGGAAGTATGCAGAAAGATAAGGGAGAACGAAGCCACAAAGAGGCTACCAATAATTATGGTGACAGTTAGGACAACTAAGGAGGATGTACAGCGTAGTGTTGAATGTGGTGCAAATGCACATATTAATAAGCCGTTTGATCAAAAGGAGCTGTTGGACACTATTAAGAAATTATTAGGTGAAGCTTCCTCCTCTTGAGAGATACCTTTCGTTTCTACAGCGAAGGAGATCGTGGAAGCCCATGGTGGAACGATATGGGTTGACGGTTCAGATATGTCACATAAATACCATGAACTCATGTTGAACAGTATGCCAGCTACTCGGTATGGGTAAGAGCCACCTAACAAATAAAAGGGCGAGCGGCATCTTATTACATATCACATGTTTGCCATCACCTTATGGGGTGGGCGATCTTGGACCATGGGCGTATAGGTTTGTGAAGCTACTGCGGACAGCTAAGCAGAGTGTGTGGCAGATTTTGCCAATTAATCCAACCACCCCCGATAGGGGTAACTCTCCATACAACAGTTTGTCGGCGTTTGCGGGAAATATCTGGTTGATAAGCCCCGACATTATGGTGGAAGAGGGGCTACTTGCGAAAGAGGATATCGAACCGATACCTAAATTTACAGTGAGTAGAGTGGATTATCCCAAAGTTATCACCTATAAAAGGAAGTTATTTAATAAGGCGTATGAGAGGTTCAAGAAACTACACCTATATGAATCCGAATACGAGGCTTTTTATGAACAGAATGTGTGGTGGGTGGAGGATTATGCAACCTTTGTGGCATTGAAGGAATATTTCACGGGTAAAAGTTGGAACGAATGGCCATATGAGATAAGGGATAGGGAGCCAACAGCTTTACAGAGAGTAAGACAACGGCTTAGGGATAGGGTTGAACGTGAGAAGTTTCTTCAATTCCTGTTCTTCAGGCAGTGGTTTGCACTTAAAAGCTACTGTAATGAAAATGGGATAAGGATTTTTGGTGATATACCGATTTATGTAAGTTACGATAGTGTGGATGTGTGGACAACCCCGGAGATATTTAAGCTCGGTGACGATAAGCGTCCGTTGTATGTGGCGGGTGTGCCACCGGATTATTTTAGTCCAACCGGTCAGCTCTGGGGCAACCCCGTATATAGGTGGGACGTGTTAAAGCAAACCGGTTACGAGTGGTGGATACGTAGGGTAGAACATAACTTGAGGCTGTTCGATATGGTGCGGATCGATCACTTTCGTGGGTTGGTGGGATATTGGGAAGTGCCAGCAGGTGAAAAGACTGCGGTTAGGGGGCGTTGGGTTAAAGCGGGGGCGGATGATTTCTTTGCTACACTTATGGAGCGGTTTGATAGCTTACCGATAGTGGCGGAAGATCTGGGTGTCATAACCGAAGATGTGAGGGAAATTATGGAACGGTTCGAAATACCCGGTATGCGTGTGCTGTTGTTTGCGTTTGGTGACGATTTCCCGCACGGCCTTTATCTACCACACAATCATATCAGAGGATGTGTTGTGTATACTGGTACACATGATACCAACACTATAAGGGGATGGTTTGAACACGAGGCTACTCCAGAAGCTAAAGAAAGGTTGTTACGCTATATAGGGCGTAGGGGCTCGGTGGATGAGATACATTGGGAGTTGATACGGTTGGCGATGCTATCAGTAGCTGAGCTGGTGGTTATACCATTGCAGGATGTGTTGGGATTGGGTAAGGAGGCACGGATGAACCGTCCCGCTACTGCCAAGGGTAACTGGGAATGGCGGGTTTTGGATGACCAGTTAACCGCAACGAAATGGGTAGAAAAGCTATCGGAGCTCACAGAAACCTATGGTAGAGCGTAAGCTGAGGCAGCATTATCTTAGTGTACGGGATGAGATAAAACGTAGATTGGATGAATTTAAAAAGCTATGGCAAACTGGTGGCGATGATGAGATATTTGCTGAACTTGTGTTCTGCATGTTGACACCACAGTCCAAAGCTAAAGTATGCTGGAGGGCGGTAGAGAATCTCATACGTAAGGGATTGTTGATAAAAGGAAGTAAGAGCCAAATCGCACATGAGCTGGTAGGGGTGCGATTTAACCGCAAGAAGGCTGAGCATATCGTAGGAGCACGTAAACAATTCATGGTGGATGGTAAAGTATCCATTAAAGCCAGGATAGCGCAGTTTGATAACCCATTTGATGCAAGGGAATGGTTAGTGCATAACGTAAGGGGTATTGGATACAAGGAG
This sequence comes from uncultured bacterium, assembly GCA_965612795.1. Taxonomy (GTDB): domain Bacteria; phylum Hydrothermota; class UBA3073; order NMUJ01; family NMUJ01; genus NMUJ01. The sequence continues at coordinate 18,388 of CBFDTI010000021.1, forward strand.
GCGAGCCATTTTCTGCGAAACATAGGGAGAGGTGAAGAGCTTGCAATACTGGATAGACATATACTGAGAAGCTTGAAAACGTTGAATGTGATAGAAGAGATACCGAGGACGTTGTCAAAAGGTAAATACTTGGAGATAGAAGCGGAGATGAGAAAATTTGCAGAAAAAATTGATATACCCATGGGGGAGCTCGATCTACTATTATGGTACATGGGGACAGGTGAGATTTTTAAATGATGTCAGGAAATTTGTTTCATCAGAAAAACATTTAAACTGGATGGTTGGACTTTGTGGTCCTTGATGGAGAATGAGGGTTAATCTATACTATTTTGGGAACAGTAAACAGTCATAAAATAAACATGAGGAGGTAGTATGGGTTATCTGTGGTTAAGCGTTTTGCGAGCAACTTATAAAAGGAGACTACCGAAAGTAATGCCATGAGATTACTTATGTCCATACCCTACGATGCTACTGCGGTATTCAAGTGTAGGGTGAATAAATTCCTGGGTGTGGTAGACATCCTAACCCCTGAACCGATGCATGATGTGGAGGTACACATACACGACCCGGGTAGGTTGACTGAATTACTCTATCCCGGCAATAAAGTGTTATTGAAAAGTGTCCACCGTAACACACGTAAGACGGGATGGGACGTTATCGCAGC
>CBFDTI010000022.1:0-18690 GCA_965612795.1 uncultured bacterium
ACGTTAAACCTTTTCGCTATATTTTCCAACGGTATCGTAAGGAACCCCCTATCATCAAGGTTGTATATGATATATTCACCGATAGCAAGATCAGTTTCGTCAAGATCTTCCAGTAAGTGTAAACCCATCACAAGGTGTTCCTTCAGTGATGGCTTATCCACAGTATGATACTCCCTATATTCTTTACTGGGTAGATATACCGGTACGTTATCATCGTCGAAAATATCAGAACTTACGAGCTCCTCCTCGGTTTCTTCATCCTCATGTATTTCCTCACTCTCTTCATATTCTGCTATCTCCAGAAATAGGTTCCTCTCCACCAGCTCTTCAATCACATCCAACAGTTCAATCTGTGACTTAGCAAGTATCTCTAGAAATCCAAGTTTTTGCCGTTCTTCTGATTTATCGATCATCTCACATCCTGAATTTCTTACCCAAATATATGCGACGCGCTTCAGGATCGTTTATAAGAGTTTGTGCCTCACCCGAGATGAGTATCCTACCTTCGTATATGATGTAGGCTCTATCTGTAACTTCGAGCGTCTCACGTACATTGTGATCTGTTATCAATATGCCTATACCTTGATCCTTAAGCATAAGCACTATCTCCTGTATCTCTTCACGTACGATCGGATCTATACCAGTGAAGGGTTCATCCAACAACAAAAAGTCAGGCCTAATAGCTAATGCACGTGCAATCTCCACACGTCGGCGCTCACCTCCCGACAATGTATAGGCAGGTTGATACCGTACGGTTTCAAGTTGCATCAGCGATATTAGTTCCTCCAATCGTCTACGTCTATCTTTACTGCTGAGGGGTTGGAACTCCAGTACGCATTTGATGTTATCTTCAACCGTAAGTCTACGAAATATCGAGGATTCCTGCGGTAGATACCCTATACCTAACCTCGCACGTAGATACATAGGTAAGCGCGTGATTTCACGATCATCTAAAAATACTTTCCCTCTATCGGGTGGTACCACTCCCACTGTCATGTAAAAAGTTGTAGTTTTGCCTGCACCGTTAGGACCCAACAACCCCACTATTTCGCCTCTTCTAAGTTCGAGCGATACACCATCAACCACTTTACGGCCATTGTATGATTTCACCAATTCTTTCAAGACTAACACTTCACTCATAACGTTTACCACATACTTGTTTAACCGTTATCTCCTGTATCTCACGCCCCTTCAACATAATACGAGCCCATTCACCCATCACCGTATCACGTTCCATACAAAGTATTACGTCTGTTTCTAATGTGAGTATTTCCTTACGTACATTATATTCTATCATTTGTGCGAAACAGTCAAGCTTCGTATAGGATATGTGAATATCGCCCCATCCTAAGCTCAGACTATCACCCCAAATATACAAGCTATCCCTAACCCACAATTCTACGGTATCGGGTATATTATGGTAATAAACGTCACGGTAAGCTATCTTCAACGTATCGTGCCAAAACTTAAGTGTATCAGCTGTTAGAATTATACTGTCTTTGAAATTCACGAACTTCACGCTACATGATATCTCGCCACTACGTCGATCCGGGTAATATATACCATGCATACCATACACATGAAAGGAATCGACCACATTTTTGTATAGAACATTACCTATCAAAATCATCTTCTTCTCGGTATCTTGCATGTAATATACTGCAGTATCAGCGGTTATTTCCTCGGAATCACTCTGGGCCTCGAAATTGCCACACAGCTTTATGACCCCGCTCCGCCAGTATAGTCCCTTATCCGAGGATAGGCTCCAACTTCCATGTCGTAGATATACGTTCCAGAATATTATCGAATCACCGGATACGTCTAAACTATCAGAATGTATTGTATATTGAGAGGGTGCAACAGCAACTATCAACAGCAGCCAACTAATCCATCCGCCCATAAACCTTACGTAACCGCAAATCTCTAAACCTTATATCAGTGGTGAGCCCCTCACCCTCCATGTAGCGATGTGCTTTCCAGATCTTCACCTTACCGGGTGCTACTATTAAGTTATGGGGGATTTCCCACTTTACATGGTGTGTTTCAACCCTAAGTGTTTCCGCGGGCGCTTCCAGCACTATTTTACCATATGCGAACAATAAGCTATCAAGCTCAAGGAATACTGCACTATCCGCAACCATCGTAGCTGAAAACTTGCCATCCTCATCGTATAATTGCAGTTTAACCCCATATACTTTGAATGTATCTTCCACCCTCACACCACGGGTAGCGTGTAGAGTCCACGATCTTACACCTGAAGTTGTTTTTATAACCATGAAATCGGTTAGCACTTCCTCCACACCTGGTGGTAAGCCCTCAGGTTGTTTGGCCTCGTGCTTACAACTACAAAAAATAAGAAATAATATTAACCAAGTACTCCTCCACATACAATTATCTTCGCTGTGCTAACAACCACCACGAAAATATTATGCTTAACAATGTACTACCTACCTCAAGATAATCCTCCCACCATTTAAATCCTACACGTGGCACGTAAATGATATCACCTGGCTCTATCCTAAGATCTGCGCTGTAAGGGATAAACTCTGTACCGCGTTTCACCTTAATGTCTTTTGTGTGCGCTCGCTCCGTCAACCCACCTGCTGCTGCTATGTAGTAATCGGCGGTAGCACCCGCTATATACGGGAACGTACCAGGGGATTTAACTTCACCCTCAACCCCCACTTCATGAGGTAACGAAGGTATCACAATTATATCTCCATGTTCCAACGGTAAATTTTGTGAAGTATCATTGTACACCAGTAGTCTATACACATCAGCTGACAAGACCTGTCCTCCTCTTATAATGCGAACGTTTTTGAGATCCGCCCATGGGGTGACGCTTTCCACCCTCAAGATTACATCTTTTAACTTGTCGTTTTCGTCGAGCTCAACAATCGTAGCCTCCGCTTTACGAGGTAGTTCAATTGGCACAGACACCTCCTCCGGGTACAATCTTTGCAACGGTTTGCTTTCTCCAACGGAAGTGGCCATCTCACCTATAACTTTTACCCAGCGCTTACACGGTTGCACCACAATGACGTCCTCATCCCGTACGAATGGATTTTGTGTTATATCGCCATGCCTCTCGTAATCCATGAGATTTACAACTAAACTATCGCCATCCTTCCTTTTGATCACAACTTCAGCAAATGATGCATTTGCTGTGGGGTACGCCATATTAATAGCATCAAGCACCCTATGGAACGGTGTAAGCTTATACTCACCTGGCTCGTAGACTTCTCCCACTACATGTACTGATATCGTTCTAACCGTGGAAACAAAAAGGCATACCTCCACACCCGGGATTATTTTGTTGACACGAAGACGTACCTCATCCTCCACTTCCTTCAACACCCTACCCTTCACGTATATAGTGTCAACCCAGAATAACCCACTCAATTCGCCCCGTAGGTTACCCAATACAATCACACAGAACCCATTAGGGTTAACCATCAGATTTTGGACATAGTTCACCCTTCCCTTAAGTACGAGTGTCAATACATCACCGGGACCCAACGTATAAGTATGGGGGTCGACATATGGAACTATTGTGGGTTGATATTCTTTATATTCTAACGAAGTACCCACCTCTAACGCCAAGATAAATATTAATATCTGCATATCACTCAATAATAACGCTTAACCTTAGAGGTCAAGCATCAACTTAAACTATCATCTCTGTTTATCCAGTAACTTCTCATATAAGGAGTGTATGGCGTTGATTACAATCCCCTCGGAAAATTCACTCAACACCCTCTCTCTACCAGCATTTCCCATCCTTAGGCGAAGTTTTTCGTCGAGTATCAGTTTCTCCAGTGCCTGAGCTAATTTCTTGCTATCAAAAGGTGGTACGAGGTAGCCGTTGACACCATCAATTACAGTCTCACGACATCCTGGTACATCTGTTGTCACTACCGGTATACCCATAGCCATTGCTTCCAACACCCCCTTGGGTAAACCCTCTCGGTAACTTGGTAGTACGTAAATATCGGTTATGGCAAGTATGTCTCGGATGTTTTCTCTTTTACCTAAGAACTTTATGTAACCACATCTACCTACATCCTCGATAAACCTATGGGAGACTGAACCTGGGTTACCACTATCACTCCATCCGACTATCAAAAATGTAACATTTTCATATTTTGAGTGTATCATCTGTGCAGCCTCTATAAGCTCGTATATCCCCTTGTGCCATATAAGCCTACCCGTCATAGTGACCACTATATCATTAGGAGAAACACCGAGGCTCACTCTAACCATTTTCTTACGTGCTTCAGATACCCTATCCGGTGAAAAGAATTCCACATCCACCCCTGTACCTTTTATTACCATAAATTTGTCGCGGTTATCGGTTAAATGCATAAACTCGTTTAGATCGTCTTCGTTATGGAATATCACTTTATCCGCGTACTTAAAACAGCGGCGATAGAGTCTCGACATAATAAAACGATACAATTTCACTTTTACACCATTCTGCTCCGTATAGATATATCCAAGGCCCGGTATATGGTTTATTATAATCGGTATATGTGCCAACCTTCCCGCAATAGTACCGTAGAGGTTAGGCTTATGTAAAAACGTATGCAATATCGTGGGTCTCAGCTTTTTAAAAATCCTATACAACGAAAGGATGGTGACAATCTCATGGATAGGGTTTATACTCTTCCTTTCTATAGGGTAACGAATCACGGGGATACCCTCCCTTTCGAGATAGTTTTCTGCCTCTTTCTTCTGTATCACACCATATACCGTATACCCTCTACCCATCAGGGATTTCATCCACGACAATCTAAAATTACGCAGATACCACTCCGTATGTGATAAATATGCGATCTTCATACCTGTAGCTGCATCTTGGTCATTTTCTTAACTGTTCGATAAAATTCCTTCCGTATATTTTGCAGGATATCACTCCTGTATCCCCTAGCTACTTCATAATTTCGTTTTGCCATCTCAACCATCCACAGTGGATTATTCAATACTTCATTTATCTTATTGGCCAACCCCTTAACATCACCGGGGCTTACTAATACCTCCTGGGGTAACACTTCCGGAATACCGCCCACTCGTGTACCTATACACGGTAAGCCACACGCCATAGCTTCCAACAATGCACGTGGCAACCCTTCAGAAAACGATGGCAATACGAACAGATCTGCTTCACGTAATCTCTTAAAGATCGGCATCCCTGGTGGCAATTTACCCAAAAAATTTACTCTATTATCAATATGTAACCTCTTCGCCAGACGCTCCAGCTTACCTCGATATTTACCATCCCCTATTATTGTAAGGTTTATATCCATCCCACTTTTTGCACATAAAGCAACCGCTTTCAACAATACATCTACCCCTTTGTAAGGGCGTGCAAGGCTACCTACAAAGAGCAGCTGTTTGGGTTGTGTCCTTGCGAATCTTTCAAAATCTGGGACCTCCTCAAACAGAGATTCCGGTAGCTCCACACTGGAGATGCTGAAACTTGCCACACCATCAGCTGTGGGATATTTGCTCTGTAGAAAGTTTTTCGTCACATAAGCGACCGCTATGGCGTTCCTGCATTGTATGCGCAATATTTTGGGCATCACAAGTTTGGCCACCACAGCCCATGGCGTTCTTATCGATTTAATATTGAAAAGTTCACAAGGATCACCTGCTACCTCAAGTGCATAAGGTTTTTTGAATTTTCGCAACATGAAACAGAGTAGTGTCCCCACAATACCTGGTACTCTAAGTATGAAACTACCACGTTGAGTTGCTATTTCTCTGATCTTGCTCCACAGGTGTGTCCAAAATAGTATTACACCACTGGGCCCTGTGAAATCGGGTAGCTCTGCAATTTTAACGTATCTGTTATCCGCTAGTGTATAGTTGGGATGGAGCTTATCAACCGGTCTCACACGAGCTACAACCACAACTTCGTCGAACACGCTCAGATATCGCCTCCAATAGGAATAGCCATATGTTGTTACACTGTAATGTTTACCCTCGTATTTCACAAAATGTGTATCAATCCCCACAAACACACGCATCGTCGCTCATCTCTTAGAAACCCCGATAGCTGTTAGACTGACAACTAACCCCCTAAAGATTGCACTCGCGATCACATTGTCCAAGTCCATAAACAACATTATAAACAGCAAGAGTGATAACACCGGTGCGAGCACATACCGCATATCACCCGGTTGCCAACCGGACTTCCATTTTCGGTATATGCCGAGTAGTAATCCCCATATGTAAAAGACAAACGGTACCCCTATGGGGCCGAAATTTAACATCGCCTCACCCGCTAACCCATACACGCGGACAGAAGCCCATCCCTCTGGCTTATACGATCCCTTACCCAACAGTATCTCGGTACCGGCTTTCATCTTAGTGGGTGGTCTAGTAGGCCATATGGATCTAGGGATCAGAATTGCAACATCTCCCACGTATGATCTACCCATCTGCAGATCATAATGATGAGGGTACTCCATCAGCTTATAGAGGATATAAGCTTGAATGTTAGCACGTGATAAGTCTTCAAGCAACAGAAATTGACCAGTACGTCCAGTGTATCTACTAACCTCCTCGATCTCCACCTTTTCCAGTGCTGTGGTCGTCTTTGCTCCCAACGTCTTATAAAACCCATATATGTAGGAGAATAACAGGAGCAATGCTGCACCTATCACCAAAAATATGGGCGAGATACGACGCCACATGTAGTGGATTATGCCCACTCCGATAAATAATGAGAAGATTACATTGCTACGGCTACCACGTAGCCCACCATCAACAAACTGCAGTATAAAAAACCCCAGTATAATAAACACTATGGAAGGCCAAGACTTTGACCATCTATTCTTCACCCCCAATAGTACCACCAACAACAATAATACCTTAGGCATAGACTCCCCTATGGCAAAGAGCCACCCTTTTCCTTCAAACATCGCCTTACGGAAAGTATAAGCCCCCATAAGCCCTCTTATCCCTCCGAATATGATGAATATGTAGATTGTTACAAAGGTGGTGATCACAAGGGATGTGATCATCACGAGCCAAAATCTATCCCAATTTATCTCCCATCGACCACCAGATTTTCCTATCCCGTAACCGATTTTATGTCCCACATGGTACGTTATGGTGCCAAGTAGATTCAACAATCCCATGTAGCCAAACCACGGCCGCCAATCTGGAGGTGGTGGCGCATCGTACATGTTGAAACTGAGTGCCACCGCGATCAATGGACTGATAAAGAAAAAGTAAAACCCATATAAACCTATAATACCCTTAGGGTCAAAGGAATCCAACCGCCCTGTAACCCATTTCACTCCGTCTGGTAACATAAGTAAACCACACAGCGATATAGGTATGACAAACCAATGAACTGTTTGTGGTGCCCAGCTAAAGAACACTGCTAACGTGATCACTATTATCAAACATGGTATCGCCCAGTAAATAGTGAAATAACGAGCATTTTGATAAATACTTGTATCATATGTAACGTTGTCTGTGGTTGCTTTCATTTATCGCAAAATATGTTACATGGTGAGCCTTCTCTCTAAAATATTAGACTTACGATTTTGGTCAATCTTCCGTCATAGTGCCTCTTGATAAATAGGCTCGATAGTCAGTGTCCAGCAATGAATGATATAGGTTATATTCGTCTTTTCTTCTTGATAGCATAAAGGTTGACAGCAGCTGCCCCAGCCACCATGACAGAGTTCGAAATTATACGTACATGAATTGCTCCCATCAAGCCATAACGTGGTATGAACCAGAGCGAACCTATAACCGAGGTTGCCAAAACTATAAGAAATATCAACACCTGTATCTTAAATTGTCTTGCTGCCGTCATACCCTGGTTCAGTATACTTGCAACAAACCATATAACACCGGATACCATCAACCATACCAGTTCACGATAATAGCGTGCATAATCAGCTTTATACACTACCCGTAAGATCTGTGGCCCAAACAGCCACACTATAACCACTCCAGCGCCCCCAATGAGTGCTGCCAACAATACCAATCTCAACAATAATCGCACATATGCCTTACCCTCATTGTCGAATACATAGTACTTTGCAAGCCTTGCTATAGCAGATTGCCCTAGTGCTACAATCACTATGTTGCCAGCTGTCGGAATATATGCGAGTGCCGAAAAGTACCCCAGCATAGCAGTACCGTGAAATTTCTCAATAAAGTAGCGTGGGATATTAGTATTCAAACTTACAATCCCCATCACAATACCTAACGGGAGTGATAACCGAAACAATGCCCATGATGTTGACAAATCACGTGGCAGTTTAAAAGATTCCAACGATTTCGCATTAGCAAGATCAAAAAACACAAACACGGTCATCCACGCAGCTGTAACCCCTATGATAGCCCATAGCAAGTATTTACATAATAAAAACATAAGGACAAAAAAGGCCAGCCCACCTATCCCCCGTATGACGAGAGACTTAGCCATCAAGTCCACTCTTTCATGTTTTTGCATACACCCATAAAGCACATCACTCATATACTCCATGAATTTCATCCCCCCCACTGCTACTATGATAACCCATAGCTGACCCGAGTAGCCCATCAATCTGCTCACAAGTGCGATCATAAGCAATGAAACCACATTTGTTATACAGCGTAGATTGAAAAAGTGGCCCCAACTGTATTCTCCACGTGCATCTATTGCTTGTACGGAGCGTAGCTGTAGCGACATGAACATAAAAATAGGTGCGGAGATGGCCAATCCTAAAGTATATTCACCGACAAGGGCTGGTGTACCAAGTTTTGATAGTGCTGAAATTATCCCCCACTGTGTGACTGCGAAGATAGCTCTACCGGTTGCTACCCATAAAAAATTAATCCGCAAGGAGGGCAACCTCGTATATACCCCATTCTGCATTGTAAGGGTTAATTCTCACGGTTCATCACTTAATGAGCATCCTGTAGATTAGAGACCTGTGAAATTCATTGAATAATTGTCGGCCTTCGGGGTGCTCGAAAAACACGGATTCAACGTAGTTTGATATGAAAACCAGTGCCGTACCCATGAAGAAACCCAACACCATAGAGAGCCCTATGATCAACACTTTGCGAGGCTTACCCCTGGTGGGTACTACAGGATAATCTAACACCTCTACAAGTGGCCGCTGTTGCGTCTCATAAAATTTGGCACGTTCGTAGGCACTTCGTACGAATTCATAGAGTGACCTATACACACGTACCTCCGTCTCCAATCTTGCATATTGTAAACTGATTTCCGGCAGCTCCGAAAGAGGTGCAGCGAACCCGGGGCCAAATAGATTCTCACCCCCCCTTTCTTCCATCTCATTTAGCTTATTAGCCAGTGCTTCTGCTTTCGCTTCTAACTCCTTTATACTTGCTGTGTGAGGTGTAGCGTATCGTTTGAGCATCTCAAGCTCAACCTTGGTTGACAAGTATTCACTCTTAAGGTCGCTTATCTTTTGCACAACTTTCTCTAACTCAACCGGCAACTTAACAGTTTTATGCTTCTCCTGAAATGTCTTGAGTTGCTCTTCCGCCTGATCCAATGCATGCTTTACTTCATCCAGCTTACTTTTTAGAAATTTGCTCACACCCATACCAAGATTTTCGAGCGACTCCTGTAGTGCACGAAACGTTTCGCTCAATAACGATTGTGCTATATTATACGAGAGTTTTGGATCATTTGTGACAACATTCACCTCGAGCATACCACTTTCGTTTATTTTGACTTTTATGCGATCGAGTAACGACTCGTAACAATCTTCGCGTGTCCTCTTTCCCAATACTTCAACGAGGTCCAAACTATCTATCACAGCATAGATCACCCTCCTCGAGAGTACAAAATCCTTTATGAAAGCGGAAGGTTCGCCTCCCAGATAGAAACCACCACTCTGCATAGAAACTTGTACAAGTGCAGCCCATAGTTCTTGGCCCGGCACATTTGTTGCTACAGGTGGTAGGAGTTTGAACCCGGACGTATAGTTACGTGGCATCACGAATGCCAGTATTATGCCGATAAAAATGAACCCTATAAATGTGAAACTTAGAATATATCCCTTCTTGTAAAAAATTCGAATCGCATCCCTCAATCCATAGTCTTTCTCCATTATTCTAAGTTATGTATCACGCCCCTGTGTCAATATCGAAATACGCCACCTATGGATTGCATCACGCCAATCTGGCATCCTAATCTTATTCGACCCGAGTGCCGAGAATTTGGGTCTTCTAGCTACGAGGTTCAATTCTGCCAACTCAACAGGTACAACTTCACCGTTTATGTTCAACACCTCCACAAGGTGTTTTGCGAATTCATAACATGATACATAGCCCGAGTTGGCGCAATGGAATAGGCCTGGCTCCATGTTGCTCAGTATATCTTTGATCATATTTGCAGCATCATTTACATATGTGGGACTTATCACCACATCACGTGCCATACGTACATAACCCTTATCTCTTAGTTGGGTGATAATCTTATCCACGAGCGTCTTATGCTTACCCTTACCACCAAATATTGCACTTGTACGGATTATATAGTATCTATGTGCGTATTGACAAACGATACGCTCACCCATGAATTTCGACAACCCATATATGTTAATTGGGTTAGGACGATCGTCTTCCAGATAAGGTGTACCCTTTTCACCATCAAACACATAGTCCGTACTCACGAATACGAGTGTAGCATTCAATCTATTACATACATCGGCTAAATATTTGAGTGCAACCGTATTCACAAGAAAAGCTCTATCAGGATGTAGCTCACACAAATCAGTGGGATGGTATACAGCCGCATTAATCACAATGGTGGGGTTCAACTTCATCAACACAGATGTTACACTCGTCGGGTTCGTTATATCTAACATCTGGTGCGTTAACGGTATACTGTTTGTACCGAAGACGTTTACCAATTCCTTACCCAATCTGCCCGTCGCCCCTATTATAGCGACTTTCATGTTGCTATAATAACCCTACATATATAGTGTCAATCTCTATTGTGGATAGATTGTTCGCTATATCTTTAGTTAACATGAGCAGCAAACCATACGAAGTCATCGTGGTAGGTGGTGGCCCAATAGGTTCAGTGCTATCAAGGCGTTTAGCCCAACATGGCTTACGGGTGCTACTCGTTGAGCGACGTTCAAGCTTCAACTCACCCTTTCGTTGTGCCGGCCTTATAAGTCCAAGATGTTTGAAATTATCAGGTTTAGGTAAGGAAGTAGTGCTACGTGAAATCCGTGGCGGCTATATTTACGCACCTAATGGTTATAGTATCCAAGTGGAGTCAAACACTCCCAAACTCTATGTGATCGATCGACCCAGATTCGATAAGTTACTTATTGAGCGTGCTGCTGATACAGGTGTAGATGTGTGGTTAGGCTGCAAGGTTGTAAGACTTGAGAATAATAAAGTATGGGTAGAACGACACGGAAGTTATACCACTGTAACGGGTAGGCTCATAGTAGGTGCAGACGGTGCCAACAGTAAAGTTGCAAGATGGGCAGGTTTTCCACCGATACATAATGTGTTAATCGGCCTACAAACCGTAGTCCCCTATCGTCCCAAAAGGGAGGATTTTGTAGAAATCTTCCTTGGTAGATCGATAGCACCTAATTTTTTTGCCTGGATTGTACCAGCTGAAGAGGGGTTGGCAAGGGTAGGTCTTGCCACCGACAGAATAGGGGCTGGCTACCACTATTTCATGAATTTCATGAAGACCCGTAACCTACAGCCACAAAACATACGGAGCGGACTCATCCCTATCGAAACGAGACATAGGTTCGTACAGGGTAATGTACTGCTTATCGGTGATGCTGCCGGTCAGGTGAAACCCACCTCTGGTGGTGGCATATATCCCGGGTTGATAGCCACTAAATTGGCTACAAAAGTGATCGTCCGCTACATTAGCGAGAGATTATCCGAAAGGTACCTCACCACCTACGAGAAATGGTGGCGTTCAACAATCGGTAGTGAACTGAAAAAGGGCTCCCTGCTACGGAAGGTACTGAATCTGTTTGATGACAACATTCTGAACCATATCTTTAAGATGCTAGACCATCCACACATATTGCGATTGATAGCAGATTATGGGGATGTGGATTACCCAAGTCGGGTGGTACGAAAGTTGTTACAGCATCCTGCGGTTTGGCTACAATCGTTACCTTTTAGGGGTAACTAATAACCTATAAATGACTTGAACTTCACCTATCTTGTAGTATATTTAAAAATGCATTTTGTTATAACAATTGATGGTACTGCCGCTTCTGGTAAAAGTACAACCGCGATAGGGGTAGCAGAAAGGTTGGGCTTATTTTATATTGACAGCGGTGCCATGTATCGTGGTGTAGCGCTCGCCGTATTACGTGCAGGTATCGACATAACCGACCGTCAAGCTATCGCTAATCTAGCACATAAACTTAAATTCGATTTCAAAATAGAAGACGGCAAACTAAGGGTCTTTATGAACGGCGAAGATATATCAGACATTATACGGGGGTCGGAAATATCTGAACTCTCCTCGGTAATTGCGACATACCCTGAAGTACGTAAAGTCCTGGTCGCTATGCAACGTGAGCTCAGCAAACGTGGTAACACAATATGTGAAGGTCGTGATATGGGTACGGTTGTCTTCCCTGATGCAGCTATCAAGATTTACATGGATGCATCGCTCGAAGAGCGTGCACGCCGTAGGTTGAAAGATCTTCAACGTAAAGGGGAAAAGGTTACCCTTGAGGAGATAATAACAAGATTAAGACAGCGTGACGAACGCGACAAAACCAGAGAACATAGTCCATTGAAGCCAGCACCTGATGCCATCCATATAGATACCACAAATTTGACCATCGAGGAGGAGATAAACAAAGTTGTGGATATAATAAGACGTAGACTCAAGAAGGATGAAGCTCCGCTATAGGATAGCAGCCTTCACAATTAGAACAGTATGGAAAATATTTTTTGGCCTACGCATAGAGGGTATTGAGAACATACCACCGAAAGGTAGGTTAATAGTTGCAGCTAATCATAGATCAAATTATGATCCGCCACTCATCGGGGCAGCTGCAGGTACACGACGTGAACTTTTCTATTTCGCCAAACTGGGGCTATTTACACCAAGTAAATGGTTTGCATGGCTGATACGGAGTTTCAATGCATACCCTGTAGATACAAGGAAATTCGATCTACCCGCATTACGTAAAACTGGCCAGCTACTGGGGTGTGAGCTAGCATTGCTTTACTTCCCCGAAGGTACACGTAACAGGACGCCGCTCGATTTTTTACCAGCGAAACCTGGGCTCGGCTATATTGCCAAGAAATACAAGACCCCCATATTGCCAACCCTTATCATAGGTACAAATATACCATTGTGGCGGTTAGCCTTACAGCGGGGTAAGGTTAAAGTAATCTTTGGCAAGTTAATAGATGCTAAGCTACTTGACCAATTTCCCGACAATAAACAAGGTTACATAGCGATAAGCCAGCTCGTCATGGACAGGATCAAGGAAATGTATATCCGTGAGACACAGCATTAATGAAAGAAGCAGGCCTCACCCCCCTCCTTCATCAATATAAGCGTATAAAGGCAAAATACCCTGACGCTATACTGTTGTTCAGGGTAGGTGATTTCTACGAAACTTTCTATGAGGATGCCAAAATTGCCTCAAAAGTGCTAGGCATCGTATTAACTCAACGTCAAGAAGGTGTACCACTTGCAGGTGTACCTTACCATGCAGTTGAGCCTTACATTGCCAAGTTGGTACGTGCTGGCTACAAAGTGGCGATATGTGAGCAACTGGAAGAACCCAAACCTGGCAAATTAGTACGTCGTGACGTTGTAGAAGTGATAACACCAGGGACATTGCTCGAGCCCCAGCTATTAAAAGAAAGGCAACCCAACTACTTGATGGCACTTGTCGAAGATCGTAACATGTGGGGGGTTGCCACAATCGACATATCAACTGGCGAATTTAGGGTAACAGAGATAGAAGCCGGTCACATAAAGGATGAAGTACAAAAGTTTCAACCCAGTGAGATTATAATCCCGCAAAGCATGACGAATATACCGGATTTTCTTAAGTCGTACAATCTCACTACAATCGATGATATCAACTTTGATAGCGAGCTCGCCAACACGGAGCTATGCCGTCATTTCAATGTACAATCAGTTGATGGGTTTGGGCTCACCGATATGCCGCTCGCAATACGTGCAGCAGGTGCAGCCTTACACTATGTCAAGGAGACCAAAAAACATACCCTCGACTACATCTCCAGTATAAAACCATACAGAGTACAGGACTTTATGTTTATCGATAGTTTCACCAGACGCAACCTTGAGCTTACCGAAAAGATAACCGGTGAATACGAAGGCTCATTGCTGTCGGTATTAGACGAAACCTGTACCCCCATGGGAGCACGGTTGATGCGTGAGTATGTGCTATCACCATTACTTGATCTGAACCATATCCGTAAACGGTTAGATGCAGTACAGGTGCTGTACGATGCACCCACGTTGTTAACGAAATTGCGCTCGATATTGGCCAAATTGCCTGACATGCAGCGCCTCATATCACGTATAAATGTTGGTAGAGCTAACCCACGCGAACTGCAGGGATTGAAACGCTCCATAATGCTGTTACCGAAGATAAATGAATTGCTACCCCAAAGTTTAAGCGAGTGGAAGGTTACCAGTTTACATGAAGTGGCAGATATTATTGACAAAACATTGGTGGAAGACCCACCTACTAAAATCACCGAGGGCGGCTTGATAAAAGAGGGTGCAAATGCGGAGCTTGACGAGTTACGTCAGGTTGTGCGTGAAGGTAAGAACTGGATCGCACAGCTTGAAGCCCGTGAACGCATACGTACAGGTATAGAATCACTGAAGGTTGGATACAATTCAGTGTTCGGCTACTATATTGAGGTGACGAAACCTAACCTCCATAAAGTGCCTAAGGATTACATCCGTAAGCAGACGCTCGTCAATGCGGAGAGGTTCATCACACCTGAATTGAAGGAATATGAAAGCAAAGTATTACATGCAGAAGATAGAATAAAGGACCTAGAGTATAAACTTTACAACGAGTTACGTAAGGAGGTTGCCAAGTACACTACATTGATACAAGAGGTTGCACAAAAGTTGGCCGAACTCGATGTACTGGCATCGCTCGCTTATGTAGCACGAAAATATAATTACGTGCGACCAGAATTTCACGAAGCTGACAGAATTGAAATAATAGGTGGGCGTCATCCAGTGGTTGAGCACCAACTGAAGGAAGGTGAATTTGTGCCCAACGATTTAATGTTTGACGAGTGGCATCGCATACTTATTGTTACTGGACCTAACATGTCGGGTAAATCCACATATCTACGGCAGGCTGCACTCATATTAATTATGGCACAGATGGGGTCATTTGTACCTGCAGAAAGTGCACACCTACGTATTGTGGATCGCATTTTTACAAGGATAGGTGCATCCGACGACATCACACGTGGGGTATCGACCTTCTTAGCTGAGATGAACGAAACTGCCAACATCTTACACAACGCTACTGAACGTAGCCTTATAATACTGGATGAAATCGGCCGTGGCACCAGTACGTTCGATGGGCTAGCTATCGCTTGGGCAGTCGTTGAATACATAGCACGAAATATTAAAGCATGCACATTATTTGCCACACATTACCATGAACTTACGAGGTTGGCTGATATGATACCTATTGTCAAGAATTTCTATGTAGAGGCTAAACGTTACAAAAATCAGATAATTTTCCTACACAGGGTGAAACCCGGCAGTAGTGACGAAAGCTATGGTGTGGATGTAGCAAGATTGGCTGGCCTACCGAAATCGGTCATCCAGCGTGCAAAAGAAATATTGCGACACCTTGAGTACGAGGAGAAACGGCAGGTTCTTAAGAAGATATTGAAATCAACACAGGTTTCGCTATTCGATGCACTTGAAGAAAGTGAACACCCGATAATCACAAAACTTAAGGCAGTGGATGTCAACAAACTCACACCCATAGATGCATTATTACTTATTAGGGAGCTCAAGGAGAATCTAGATCGATAATACTATCGAGGTGAAACTCTTCCTTTAAGACGTTTTTCATGAATTTCCTAACTTCAATCGCATTCTTCATATCGAGTACTTTCTCTGCGATAGCTTTCGTCTCCTTATAGGAAAGGTGGCGAATTATTTCTTTTGTCTCGAGTAGAAATCTAGGGGCTACCGAAAGTTCGTCCACCCCCAGCCCTATCAGTATAGGTATCGCCATGGGATCGTGTGCCATCTCACCACATACGCCTACCCATGAGTGAGCTGCATGGCCGGCGATTATTACGTTTTTCACCAACCTGAGAAGTGCCGGATGTAATGGATCGTACAGATCTGACACATATGGATTATTTCTATCGACCGCCATCGTGTATTGAGTAAGGTCGTTCGTCCCTATTGAGAAAAACTTCACCTCCTGTGCCAACACCTCTGCCATTATCGCAGAAGCTGGTGTCTCGATCATCACACCTATATCAATATTTTCGTCAAATTCTACATTTTCGTTACGCAGGTCGCGCTTGATTTTGTTTAACAATTTCTTCACCTCGAGCACTTCTTCCACAGTGGTCACCATCGGTATCATGATCTTAACGTTCCCTCTACGTGAAGCCCTAAGTATTGCCCTCAATTGCGTACGTAGTAGCTTCTTTTCTTTCAACAACAATCTTATAGCACGCCAGCCCAGAAATGGATTATCCTCACGTACGTATGGTGCTAATTTATCCGCCCCTATATCGAACGTACGTATGATGACCGAACCCGGATATATCTTGTCAGCTATATCACTGTAGATGTTGAACTGCTGCTCCTCATCTAACATATCCTCCAAAAATATGAACTCCGTACGCAGTAGACCTATACCTTCGGCATTAAATTCTATGGCAGGTTTGACTTCCGCAGGTAGATTTATATTCGCACATAACTCTATATTCCTACCATCTATCGTAACTGGTGGTAAGTCTTTAACATCGACCAGCTTATCGTGCAGCTGCGAGTAATACTTCATTTTAGCTTCATAAGTTCTAAGCGTAGACTCATCCGGCTCCAGTATGATAAGCCCCTTGTAGCCATCCAATATCGCAAGCTGTCCATCCCTCACGTAGCGCATTAGATCTTTTATCCCCACGACTACTGGTATGTCGAAGGTTTGTGCAAGTATTGCCAGATGTGATGTCATCCCACCATGCGATAATGCTAACCCCTTTATCTTGTTACGTGGTATTTGTGCCACCTCAAAAGTTGACAGAAATGGTGCTACTAAGATCTTACCTTCCGGTATCGAAGCAAGTGTATCATCCTTACCCATAAGTTTTTTCAAAATCTTTCGTGCCACCTCTTCAAGCAACACCCCCCTTTGTCTAACAGCGACACTGGATGCCTGTTCAAACATACGCAACTTATGGGCTACCACTTTCTGTAATGCGTATTCGGCGTTACGACTTTCATTTTCGATAATTTTCTGTGCCCCCTCAAGGAGCCACGGTTCTTCCAGTAAAGCATAGGATACCTCGAAGATACGTGCAGAGTATGGATCGTTCTCCTTCTCGAATATCGACTGTAATGCTTTCAGCTCTTGTTTTACACCATCTATAGCGGTTGATAATCTGCGGATTTCGGCTTGCTTTTCGGGTTCACGCAAAATATAGAAGGGGAGCACTTCATTTTCATAACCAGGGTAAATTATGATGGAACCTATTTCAATACCTTCAGCAACCTTCACACCTCGTAATATCCTATTCTTCATCAAATTTCCTCTCCTCTATCAACTTACGTAGCGCTTCTATTGCTTCTTTTTCGTCGGGGCCGTCGGCTCTCAACGTGAGCACCGACCCCTGTGGTGCCTCCAGCAGCAATATATCGAGGATACTTTTGGCATCAACTTCAAACCCATCCTTAACCAGCAATACCTTAGATTTGTACTTTTTAGCTGTCTGGCTTATTAAAGTAGCCGGTCGTGCATGTATGCCAAGACAATTTCTGATTTTAACCTGCTGTTCTATCATCCTCTAAACTTAAAGCATAACAGCAGATAGTCAACTTGACATTGGTGATAGACCAATACTTTGTCCAGGGTATGGATCATTCAGTGCGATCACTTTTCCGCTTATCAAGCTTATATGCACTCGGTAATACTGTAGTATACCTCTTAACCATTGTTGCTGTATCGATCTACACGCGGTTACTTCCAGTATCAGAATACGGTAAAATTGCCATGTTTAGTGCTACACTACGGGTTGTTATGATAGTGGCATTATGTGGGTTGATACCTTCGATGTTGAGGTTCACAAAAGAATATGGCGAAGCTGTAACTTTGAGTTCCGGTCTAGTGTCCGCACTTATCGCTGGCTCGGTTGTCTGTACTCTACTCGTATACTGGGCACCTACTCTATCGAGGTTGGTTTTTGGTACCTCAGATTACAGGACCCTGCTGGTGATATTGGCATTCATTGTGGTCATCGAAAACTTAGCACAACCTGGATTGTCGCTACTAAGAGTAGAAGAACGTATGCGGCTATTTTGGAGTATACGCATTATACGTACTGCAATCCAGGTGATAGTGGCGTTTCTGCTCATCTACTGGTTGAAACTCGGTGTATATGCAGTAGCTTATGCAGTATTATTCTCCGGGTTGGTACAACTATCCACAACAT
>CBFDTI010000023.1:0-18628 GCA_965612795.1 uncultured bacterium
TAGATTTAGATTTTATCAGTAAGGGGGCAAAATGATAGAACTGTTACGACGTGCGTTAGAGATAGCGGATACGGAGTATGTGGACATAAGGTTTGAAGAGATAACACGTACCGAAATCATTTATATGGGTAAGGAGCTCGATGAAATAGGTGTAAAGGTACGTCGTGGTGGCAGCGTAAGGGCATTCCATCGTGGTGCGTTTGGGTTTGCCACGTTTACGTTACCGGAGGAAGCCACCGATGCGGTAAAACATGCGGTACGGTTGGCTAAGTTAGCTTCCAAACAGGGTGATGGACGTCTATTTCCGATGAAACCTATCACGGCTAAGGTGCCACTCAACATAAAAAACGACCCCCGTAACGTGACGCTCGACGAGAAGGAAGCACTAACCCGCAAATACAATGAGATTTTGCTCAGTGGAGGTGAAAAGATCCAAAGTACACGTACGATATATCGAGACGAATACATTCACCACTATTTTCTATCATCAGAGGGTAGCTCCATAGAAGAGGAGCGCTTACATACGGGTATATCGATGTCAGCTACCGCACGTGATGGTACGAATGTACAAACTGCATGGGTGACGTTTGGTGACCAACGTGGTTACGATACCGTAATGGGACACGAAGCCGATGCTGAGCAGGTGGTGAAAGATGCACTCGACCTGTTAAAAGCCGAGAAAGTAGATGCCGGCGTGTATACGGTGATACTTGATCCGAGGTTGGCAGGTGTCTTCATACACGAGGCGTTTGGCCACCTATCAGAAGCTGACCACATATGTCGTAACGATAAGTTACGCAACATCATGAAGATAGGGGCACAATTCGGTATAGATCAGCTATCGGTAGTAGATGATGGCTCCCTTATTGGTGAACGTGGCTACTATGCGTACGATGACGATGGTGTACCCTCACGTAAAACGTATCTCATCAAAGATGGTAAACTTCATTCACATCTACATTCACGATACACTGCATACCTTATGGATGAAGAGCCCACAGGTAACTCAAGGGCACTTAACTACACGTTTATGCCTATTGTGAGGATGTCAGTCACCTACATAGAGCCACGTGATGCATCGTTCGACGAACTTATTGATATCCCCTACGGATTATATGTGGTGGGTGCACTCGGTGGACAGACTGAACTGGAGATGTTCACATTTTCGTCAATGAAGGCATACGTTATTGAAAAAGGTAAACTCAAGAAGATGGTACGTGACGTCATACTCTCAGGTAATGTGTTTGAGACACTCAAAAATATCGATAAAATAGGTAACGACTTACAGATATATGGTGGGTTAGGTGGTTGTGGCAAAGCAGGACAGTCACCCCTACCGGTGTCGGACGGTGCACCCCATATAAGGATAAAAAATGTGGTAATCGGAGGTAAATAATGGTGGACCGTTTTATTGATGTATTAAAGAAAAAAGGTGTGAATCAATACGAACTCTATTATAGTGAAAGCTATATTGAACCGGTAAAATTCGACCAGAACGTACTGCAGTCACTTGAGGTCAAAAGCGAAAAGGGGCTCGGCATCCGAGTGATACAGGATGGTAAGGTTGGCTTTACAGCGACCAACGATTTTGACAACCCCGAACCCGCAGTCGAGCGTGCACTCGCGGTGACTAAGTTTGGCAAACCCGTAGGGTTTGAATTTCCCAGCAAATCGGTATACCCAGAAGTTAACGTGTACGAGCCAACCGGCTGGCCCACCGAGTCCCGTATAGAGTTAGGGCGGGAGCTCATCGATACGCTTGTCACATTATGTAAGGAGTTGAAATTAAACGTAGAGCTAAACTATGCAGACAGTACAGTACGTGTGGTCAACTCCAGTGGGCTCGATTTCAGCTACCAAAAAACTGACTATACTTTAGAGGTAGAAGGGTTGGCGATATTGGAAACTGGTATCACATGGATATTTGATTGGCTGGCAAGTGCAAACCCGATAGCCGACCCACGTGCGGTTATACCGCGATTACGTAGGCAATTGGAACACGCGAATAGGTTAGCACACTTCAAGAGTGGTAAGATGGTGGTCATATTTGCACCGCTGGCGTTCTTCATGACGTTTGTACGTACGTTATCTGCGGGACTATCCGGTAAAAGCGTAGTACGTAAGATTACACCATTACTGGGTAAGGAGGGTGAAAAGGTGTTAGGTGAATCGTTCACCCTGTGGGATGATGGTACAATGGATTGGATGTATGGAAGTCGGCCATTTGATGACGAGGGTGTACCTACCACGAAACGTAAACTTATCGATCACGGTGTATTACAAGGATTTGTTTTTGACCTTGATACCGCTGCTAAAGCAGGTAAACCACCCACCGGTAACGCTGTCCGTGACTACGCCAGTACACCGACACCGGGGTTCAACAACATGGTGATAGAAGCTGGTAATACCTCTATCGACGATATGATCAAAAACACCAAGAGAGGCATCCTCATATACGGAGTTATAGGAGGTGGTCAATCCAATGTCTTGGCGGGCGATTTCTCGGTAAATGTGGGGTTGGGTTTTCTAATCGATAACGGTGAAATAGTTGGCCGTGTCAAGGATACTATGGTAGCTGGTAATTTCTACGAACTGTTTAGAGATGGTAGATTCATGTTATCTAAAGAACAACAGGTGATCGCTAACTACAAATTACCATACGCATATATTGAGGATGTAATGGTGGCGACCAAATCGTAACCTGTGACCAACAGCCTATAACCGCTTGCTGATTGACACACATCGAATTCTCGTATTTTAAATGTAATTATAAAGGAGGTTGCATGAAGATAGGAGTTAATGGGTTTGGCCGCATAGGTAGGTTAGTGGTACGTAGGATCTGGGACAAGGGGTTAGAGAACGATATCGAGGTGGCTGGTATCAACGACATAGCACCTGCCAGTGTGATGGCACACCTACTCAAGTACGATTCCACGTATGGGGTATGGGATAAGGAAGTCACCGCCAAGGAGGATGCTATAGTTATTGATGGTAAGGAGATACCATTCTTCATGAAAAAAGAGCCATCCGAACTACCATGGGGTGACCTCAACGTCGACATAGCAATAGAAGCTACGGGTGTGTTCAGATCGCGTTCAGCAGCTGCTAAGCACCTGGATGCGGGCGCCAAACGTGTGATCATCACTGCACCAAGCAAAGGTGAGCCTGCCGATATCACCATAGTGCTGGGGGTAAACGAGAACATGTACGATCCGGCTAAACATTTTGTGATATCGAACGCATCGTGTACGACCAACTGTTTCGCACCTGTGGTGAAGGTACTCCATGATAAACTTGGTATCGAGCATGGGTTTATGACCACCGTACATGCGTATACAATGGATCAGCGGCTGTTGGATGCACCACATAAGGATTTGCGACGTGCACGTGCAGCAGCAGTGTCGATCATACCGACAACTACGGGTGCAGCGAAAGCGATCGGCTTGGTTATACCCGAGTTACAAGGTAAGCTCGACGCAATAGCGATTAGGGTGCCAACAAAAGATGCGTCATTGATCGATTTTGTAGCTAACGTAAGAAGGGAAACCTCCGCAGAAGAAGTGAACAGCTTCTTCAAGGAAGCATCTGAGACATACCTCAAGGGCTACCTTCAGTATGTGGATATACCGCTTGTATCGAACGATTTCATAGGTAATGACCACTCCGCCATATTTGATGCACTTGAAACCTCGGTCATCGGTAAGATGGTAAAGGTACTCGCATGGTATGATAACGAATACGGTTATGCAGCACGTGTGGTGGATTTAGCTCAATATATTTATGAGAAAGGCATATAACGATAGAGCTTTACCTAACATATAGGGCAACCGAAACAGGGTACACCTTGCGTAGGTGGTAACTGTAATTTAAGTTGAGGTTAGCATGAAATTAGGGGTGAGTTATTTCGGAAATAAAGATATCGATTGTGTACACAGACATATGGAAGATATAAAAGGAGCGGGGTTTGACTTCGTTGTACTCACATACTCGGAAAACGATCACGAATATTATGAGGGTACATTTGACAAGATCGTGAAGGTAGCACAGGGGGTTGGCTTAGAAGTATATCTCGACCCATGGGGGGTAGGTGGCGTATTTGGTGGTGAAGCCTATTCGTATCTCGTGATGAAAAACGTACACGAACGTCAGATATCATCCAGCGGCAAGATATTGCCAGCATTATGTTTCAACTCCACCGAGCTACGTACTTATATACAGAAATGGATACAATCAGCACAGAAGATAGGGGTTGACGGCATATTTTGGGACGAACCTCACTTCTATCATGTAGATAAGGGATGGGCCTGTTGCTGTCAGATATGTAGGGAAGAGTTTCGCAACCGCATGGGGTTTGAAATGCCGCGTCAACTTACGGCTGAAGTACGCGAGTTCCGTATTGAGATGCTGTTGGACTTCATAACTTATATTACCAAAACTTCCAAGGAGGCTGGACTAAAAACGATGTTGTGCTTGATGCCGGGTGAAGATATCGATTGGGATAAAGTTGGTCGTATGACATGGATTGATGTGATATCCACCGATCCATATTGGTTATGGGCACGTGGTGATTATCGTGAACATGTTAGGTTCTGGGCCAAGAGGGTTTATAAGATAGCAGAGAAATTTAATAAAGAGCCATTGATATGGGTGCAAGGATTTAAAATTAAAAAAGACGAAATAGATCGTATCAGTGAAACCGTAAAGATTGCGAACGATGTGGGGATAGAGAACTTTGCGGTGTGGAGTTACAAAGCTACAAAATATATGTCAAGCATAGCATGTGAAGACCCTGATACAACATGGCAGGCTATTTTGGATGCATTTAAATCCCTATCCTCCGACAGATAGCGAGTGCACATATTGTAAAAACTAAGAAGATACCAGTACCTACAAGCCCATTATAGAAGTAAAATTGTGATTGCATGTACATATAGAATGTATAACGGGTTAAAATGTATGAACCAGTGCCTATCCAATATGCGGGTAGATTATCACGCCAGAAGTATCGTACAACAAACAACACGTAAGCGATGAATGTGAGCACATATAGCGATGAGAATAAAATATCCTGCGGTGAAGCTGCTTCCCATAACGATAGAGTTGCGATGTAAACCACTATCAACATTATGGTAAGTGGCTTGTATTTTACAATGTAAAATGCGAAAAACGTTACGGTGAGTATCGGTAATAGTTTAAACACTATATGGTTGTAAGCGAGCCATGGCAGTGTAGCACCGGGGTATAGACACGCTAAATCGGGCAATACAATCGATGGTAACTTCGGTAGAGGTAACCCCAATCTCAAGAATAGGTTCTGTATAAGATACATAAAGAAGAACAGCGATGCACCACCAAGGATACCGTGGTAAATGGCGGATGTGAGGTATGATGTAGGGGTTTCATGTGGTAACAAATATTTCCTACTCGTATAGGCACGGAATAACGTAGCCTGTAGAGATATTGATAAAAATGTACACACCATAATGGCAACAAACTGGATAAAGGTTCTGTTTGCTTTCGTCACAACGTATTTTGTCACACCTACAGCACTGTCGTAACCTTTGTAGAAATTAACCACATATGCATTACATACGCACATGATGTATGTGATTGCAATAAATACGAGAAACACGAGACCAGCCCTCCACACTACCTCACGTTTTGCAATATGTAGAATAAACATGAAGGCCATTATTGCGATGGTGAGCCACTTGATTACTAATTGCCAATAATGTTTCAACATGTGGAACTTTGAGAAACCCACAGTGGTAGCAGTTGATAGTTCATAACGGATATCGAAATTATGTGCTTCATTGCCGATTACCTCAATATGTATGATTTTGATGAGGTGGGGTAGGTTAGATTTTGTCCATTCAAATACGTAAGCTTCATATGAGGGATATTTGATGACCTCTTTTTTGGCTAGATGGTACCCCTTTAGTGATAGACCATGCTTATACAAATAATCCATCGCAATCCTATATGCATTTGTGAAGCTTACGTAGGGTATAAACCGGTGTGTGGGAGGCTTGTATGTGTGTGAGTAGAGTTTGCCGTCAGCATCTAACTTGAAAATATATTGCTCATGGGTGGAGGGATTGATAAATTTTATCTCCCAATACCAATAAGGTGGTTCGGTTACATATAACTCGTTTAACCTATCGATACCCGCAGTCTGATAGATGTAACGTTCTACAGGACCCTGTGTACGTTGTTTGAATTCCACAACCTGTATGAAACCCTCTAAATTGCAGCTTTTAGCAAGGCTATCCGATATCTTCTCCACGTCACGCCAGTTGATGGTGACACGTACGTTAGCACCCAATATTTTATTAGGTATACGTAGTGCTATTATTGCAAATAATATGGTGATACATAAGAGGAAGCTTTTTGCAGCTCTGCCCGTATCTATATAAGGGGGTTCCTCCCAGCGTGTGATAATAGGTTCGGGTGGAATGCGTTTCCATGCTAAGTTAAGTATTGTAGTATCGTGATGAAACTGCCCAGTACGTAAGTAATGTATGGCTGTGAATATGAGAGGATATAGAAACAGCATGGCATTTATAGGTACGAGTACGATGCTATACTTAGCATCTGAGTAGAACAGCGGCAACCCAAGTATGATGGTGATAGCAACAAACTGTGATACAACTGTGGCTAATAGGCCGAACTTCACCATTACGAAACCGAGTACCACACCCCATATGGCTATCGTCACCCCGTAAAGATAAGGTGGCGATTGTGGTAGTAACGAGAAACTAAACCCCGACAGTAATGATATGACACAGATAGCAGGTAACAGCCTAATCTTGCTATTTAGCCATGATATACCATATAGTCTGAATAGTGACTCATTAAGCAACGCAAACGTCAATGCGGGTAGGAAAATGAGATATGGTAGCTTCAGGTTATAAGTTATACGTACTGGTAATATCAGAGGTAACCATAACCCTTTTCTTGTTAAGATAGTATGGAGCAATGCAAGCCACCCAAGTTGTAGCAACCCTACACAGTAACCAATAAGTATAGAATAGAGGAACTCACGCGTTCTTATTCCAGTTGGCGTGGGTAAAAAATTGGGGTATAACTTGAAAGGGGCAACTATCGTATAGTGATGTCTACCTACAAGTAAAGCCAAGCTTATAACCACAGAGATAGCTAGTGAAATTAATAGATTCTGACGAAGATTGTGTGTACCAAACATGCTGTAAGTGGCGGCAAATACCAGTACAGAGGTTACGGTAAAGCATAGTATGAGTTCATAAATGGATATCCAACCCCACCTCATAAAAGTAACAATATGTATGGACAAAGGAATAAGGATAAGCAGAAATATAGCAAAAGCCGCTATATAGGTTAACCCTAACCTACAAAAGTAGTTACGCTTGTAGTTTACGTAGGTATCGGCTGGGAGGATAAACCCTATCCGTATGCTTTTGAGTCCATCATCTGTGAGATGTGCAACTATACCATATCTTGCACCTTTAACGTTGAAGTCAGCTTCGTACCATAATAGTTGTAAATACGATGGGCCCAACTTCTCCGCTCCAGAATAAACAAATTTGTCGATCTCCTCACCCAATATCTTATGAAGCAGAGAGACAACAAACTGCTGTGCTCTACGTGTATCTAAAGGTTGAGCGTAAGGTAGTGCCCGCCTTTTGTGAAACCCGAGTAATGTTAAGCTTTCCGGGTGTAGCTCTACAGTTAGGGTGTCCCCAGTATTCGGTACGTAAAAAGTTACACGCCAACACCAAAGTGATTTGCCAGCCTCTATAATATCACGCAGGGTATCGGATACGTTACGTAAAAGAAAGTATTTGGCAATCTCGTTTTCAGCGAATTCGATTTCTATATGGTAATGTGTGAGCGTATCGCCTAAGATACGATAAAGGTAGGATTTGGCAGCTATCTCTATCTTATGGAGATTGGTTTGGATTTTTAGGTAGCTTTCCGGGCATGTGGTTTGGGTTACTCTAACAAAACATAGTAGGGCAAATATCGCGAAGAATCCACACAATGCGAGAACAAGCCGATTACGCATCGCATCGAATGGAATCGTTCAGTATAAATTAGCTACTTCCTTTCATACATTGCGCAAGTAGATCAAGTGCACCCTCGGTGGCTTCCCAGAACCTACCGTATTCTTGCCAATAAACGTAAGCCTCTTCACGACTACCGGGGGGTACGCCTTGAGATTTTGGCTTCGTATGACGTTTTTTAAGCAGCTCTTTACCAATACGTGGGTTAAGTGAAGTAGCTACCTCTAATGTATGGGTAGCTTCGGCTTTCCTACCTAATTGCAACAAAGCGAGCGGTCTCCCATACAGGAGATCCGGTGTGGTATCATTACTATA
This sequence comes from uncultured bacterium, assembly GCA_965612795.1. Classification (GTDB taxonomy): domain Bacteria; phylum Hydrothermota; class UBA3073; order NMUJ01; family NMUJ01; genus NMUJ01. The sequence continues at coordinate 8,358 of CBFDTI010000023.1, forward strand.
TAGATCACATATCCTCAATACATCCTCGGGATGATTGAGCTCAAAGTTACACCACACGATATAACCACGTATGTACTGCTCATCATCCGGGTTGTATAAAAGTAACCGGTAGAACCCATTAAGTGCCTCCTCTACATAGCCACGGTTTAACATCTCTTCGTTGAGTGCTTTAAACAACTGAAGGAATGGACGGTTTTCTTCGATAGACCATGGTAACTGGTTATCAAGTGTGTCTACAAACCCCTCAGGTAACGCCTTAAGGGCTTCGTCATAACCTACAGCTAGGATGACAAATTTAGTGTCACGGAAACGTTTCTCTTCGTCAGGATCGGTGGGTTTATTTTCTATCAGGTAATTCTCTATTGCTAATGCTAAATTATAGTAAGCAGCAAGAAACTGTGGACATTTATCGATAATTGTACGGAATACATCTATAGCAGCAGTATGTTTGCTTTCGTCCATTAGTTGGAGTGCTTCATTAAAAGTATCTTCAAGTGCATCTACACAGGGAGGATGTTTAAACATCCAAACCTTTGGGTGTACCTCTACTACTTCTAATTTATTCTGTTCCGTCATTAATACCTCCTAAAATAAAGATAAGTGGATTAGGTAATAACACAAGTGACGTATTGCAGATTATGAAGTTAAATTATTTTCTAACAACACGTGATGAAACTTGTTGAGAAGATGTTTATTCGTGATTTTAACCGGGAGGTATTATGGAGGTTGTGCTCGATAAACTTACCCAGAAGAACGATAGAAAGTTATTGCTGCTCGTGATAGATGGTATAGGAGGGGCACCTTACCGAGGTAAAACCGAACTTGAAGCTGCGCATACACCGAATATGGATAGGTTAGCAAAATCATACATTACAGGTATTGCTGACCCCGTAGCACCTGGTATCACACCCGGTAGTGGGCCAGGCCATCTGGCGTTGTTTGGATATGATCCGTTGAGATATGAGATAGGACGTGGTATACTTGAGGCACTGGGAGTGGGGTTAGAAGTTACCCCAAAAGATGTAGCAGTTAGGGGTAACTTTGCCACAATCGACGACAATGGTATAATCATAGATAGAAGGGCGGGCAGGATATCGACCGATCTGAATCGCCAGCTATGTACTCGTATACAACAGGAAATTAAGACAATAGATGGAGTTGAAATTATCGTCAAACCTGGTAAGGAGCATCGATTTGTCCTCATTTTGAGAGGCGAGGAGTTGAGCGATAAAGTTACAGAAACGGATCCACAGAAAGAAGGTAACCCACCACTTAAATGTGAACCCCTCATACCCGAGGCTGTGCATACTGCAGAGGTGGTGAACAAATTTGTAGATAAAGCACGTAAGTTATTGAAACCGCCTGCTAACTTTGTGTTATTACGTGGGTTTGCTAAGCATCCACAACTTAGGTCGATGCAGGAACGGTTTAAGTTGACACCTGCAGGTATAGCCACGTATCCAATGTATAAGGGGCTGGCAAGGCTTGTGGGTATGGACATACTTGAGACAGGGCCAGAAATCGAAGACGAAATAGAGACACTGCGTAAGAACTGGGATAACTACGACTTCTTTTACTTTCACATAAAACGTACCGATAGTCTTGGTGAGGATGGTAACTGGGAAGCTAAAGTGGAGTTAATCGAAAAGATCGATAAACTATTGCCTGATATTTTAGACTTGCACCCTGATGTACTTGTCATCACAGGCGACCATTCCACACCAGCCATACTTAAGGCGCATTCATGGCACCCTGTACCTGTACTTTTTGTATCCCCCTATGTGATACCTGACAAGAGTGAAGCGTTTAACGAACGTGAATGTATGCATGGAGGGCTGGGTAGGATAAGGTTGCTCGACCTGTTACCGTTGATGCTGGCGCATGGACTTAAATTGAGAAAATACGGTGCATAACGAGCAACCGTGTGTGGTTGACATTTCATAATTTGAAATATTGTATATTTACGGTGGGCGTAGCTCAACCGGTCAGAGCACCAGACTGTGGCTCTGGGGGTTGAGGGTTCGAGTCCCTTCGCCCACCTTGTAAGAGGGGGGATAGATGTTACCATTTTGGATGAGTGTTATTGCATTTATTGTTTATTGGTTACAGGCGTTCTTCGGGCGTGCAGGATTGGAAGCCCTTTCTTCAACTTTTCTCATAATCACAATCGTATTCACCGCACTCTCTATTTACACAGGGTTCTGGGGTGAAGTTAAGTACGGGGAGGGCGACATCAAGCGTACACTCTCAACTGCCGCAAGGTGGATGGGTATCCTCATATTCATATTCCTAGTAGTGGGTTGGGTATTCTAATTCCTAATGGATGAGAACCCTCCCCCGACGGGGGAGGGTTTTATTTTAGGTAATGAAACAAGAGGTGCCGTTAAAACATAGTTTACGACTAATAAACAATGGGCCTGTCGTTCTTGTAACTTCACGTTATAAAGGTAAAGACAATATAATAACGATTGCATGGTGTTCGCCAGTAAGCCATGAACCACCCGCCCTCGCTATAGCGGTGAAGAAAACACGCTTTTCGTATGGATTGATAAAAGGAGCAGGTGCGTTCGTTGTCAATATACCTGATATAAAGTTACTCGATAAGGTGATTTTCTGTGGCAAACATTCAGGCAGCGAGGTAGATAAGTTTGATGCATGTGGGTTCAGTAAATCACCCGCAAAGTACGTGAACGTACCGGTGATCGGTGAATGTGTTGCAAATATCGAATGTAGAGTGATGAAAGACATGGACTGTGACAGCCATACTATATTTATAGGTAAGATACTGTACGCGGTGGTAGAAGCGGGGTTATTTGCAGATCATTGGTTACTTGATAAGGTTACGCTAATACATCATCTCGGTGGTAAGTATTACGAAAAGTCCGGCACGTCTATCATTACTTAGTGGGTTTACCCGGCAACAACAAGCTTAACATAAGTGCGACTACTGCAAATACTTCCATACCCCAGAAAAATGTAGTGTAACTGTAATTATATGCCAAAATGCCAGCAACAAAGGGTCCAAGTATACCGCCTATACCTTGTGCACTCTGGAAGTAACCCATGTATTCACCAGCTTTACCTGTTGGGGTGACATCACCTATGAAGGCGAGTGCCCCTGATATATAAAACGCAAAAGATATGCCAATAAATATGAAGCCAAGTGCAAACTCCCACCGTGTTGTAGCGTAGACAAATGTTATGGGAACCAAGCATGAGGTAACAAACCCTAATATTAATGCCATTTTGCGGCCAACTTTATCCGCGAATAGACCTGCTGTTAGCATGAGTGCGATCTGGGTGAATGGATTAAGTGCAGCTAACCATCCAATCAATGTAGGAGAGTAGCCAAAATATTTACGCATATAGACGTACGCAAGCGATAATATGCCTATTATGGCGGATTTACGTAGGAGTGTAGATAGGTAAAGGATTAGCAACCTTGAAGTAAACGGTGTACGCTGGATGTGATGTGAAGGTATCGAAGTATGTCCCTCTGTCGACCGTACGGTATAGGATAACGCGGTACAGATGAGGCTGAACATGGCGAGTATCGAATATGCGTGGCTGTAACCAAATTTATCAAGTAACCAACCGCCCAAAAAGCTACCGGCTGCAATACCGAACGAGAATCCCTGATTATACACGGCGATACGACGTGCACGCGTCTCCTGAGTACTGAGCTCGGATACCCAGGCGGAAGCGGTTGGATGGAAACCTGCCACAACTAATGAGTGCAGTCCACGCAGAAGAAGCAACCAAGGTATAGTGCTGGCGAATGTGAATAGAAATAACAGTAAGCTGGAGCATAAAGATGTAAGCAATAATACTTTGAGTTTACCAATGCGGTCACCTAGTTTACCCCATAATGGGGCAGCAGCAAGTAACGCCAACCAGTATAGCAGTTCGCTTATAGTTATGATGTAGGGGGGTGCACCTAACACACCCAGTTGCAGTTGTAAGACTAACGCTAAGCCTACTATTGAAGTCAGCAGAAAGAATACACTTATCGATAATGATATAAGCTTAGATAGTGTCATCCAGTATCATAGCGCGTATTCGATCGACCCATCTTTTGTAAAAATACAGGTTATGATACGTGAGTAAGATAGGGCCGAGCATCTCATCCGCATTAAACAAATGTCGTATATAAGCGCGGGTGTAGTTTTTACAAACGTAACAATCGCAATGTGGGTCTATTGGGTTGAAATCGTTTTTATACTCACTATGTCGTAACACTATTTTACCCTCTGACGTGAATGCAGTACCTGTTCTACCATAGCGTGTGGGTAAGACGCAATCGAACATATCGATACCAAGTTTAATGTATTCCAAGAGCTCTTCGGGTGTCCCTACACCCATTAAGTAGCGGGGTTTATTTTCGGGTAATAAATCAGCCACAAATTGTACTACTTCCATCGCGAACTCACGTGGCTCACCCACGGATACACCACCTATTGCGTAGCCGTCGAAATTGAGTCTAACGAGCTCTTTAGCACATAGCTCACGTAAATCTAGATATGTGCTACCTTGAATAATAGCGAATAAGATGGTGTCAACCACATTGTGTTGCTTGCAGATAGTGGCCCATCTTAAGGTACGATCTACCGACTCCTTGGCACGTTCGCGGGTAGCCGGCCATGGTGGGCAATCGTCGAGCACCATTTTGATGTCAGGTGCAAAGATATTTTGTATTTCCATCACCTTTTCGGGGGTCAATTTATGGTAGGAACCGTCCAAATACGATCGTACAGTTATACCATCGGATTCGATTTTTATGAGCTCACCCATGGAAAATACTTGATAACCACCACTATCGGTGAGTATGTTGTATTGCCAACCTGTAAACTTATGTAAGCCACCTGCTTTCTCGATTATATCAGTACCTGGCCGCAAATAAAGGTGATATGCGTTGTTGACGATCAGTTTGTAACCTATTTCGGTGATGAAACGAAACGGCTGACCTTTGACTGTACCTTGGGTAGCTACTGGCATAAATACGGGGGTGTCGACCACCCCATGTGGTAAATGTAAACGACCTACCCTTGCATGACTTTTGGTACTACGTTTAAGGAGCTCAAACATCATCTTATTTCACCAACTTTTTATACAGGAGGAACCATGGAGTATCGATAAATCCTATGAAATTTTTGCTTACAATTTGACCTACAATTAGTGGAAGTAGTGGCATCACACCAGCAAAAGCTACGGTCACAAATATTGCGCTGTCAAGGGTTAAATCGATAACATCACTTGTAACACTACGGAGTATGACACTGCGTTCGAACTTGCACTTGAGCCAATCAAATACATAAGCGTCGATGGTCTGACATATAAGGAAGGCAACCCACGACGCAACCGTAATCCTTATGCTCAAACCGAAGATGAACTGCCACGCACGTTCGTACTCGAAAAATGGTGCAGGTTGTAAAGTCCTAACAAGTAGTATGAATAGCACCAAAAGTACCTGTGTGATGAACGCTATAAGGATGGCGAGTTGTGCTAATTTACGGCCGTAAACCTCGTTGATCATGTCAAGTGCCTGTGCAACAAACGGATATAAGAAGACGGCGGCTGGAGCGTAGAATTGACGAAACCCTAAATCAAACTCCACAATACGGGTAGCTAAGATCTGTGAGGCACCAAGATATATCACATAAAAGGCTACAAGTGCTGTATAACCGGGGTGACGCCAACGACTTACAATGAAAGCGCTTAAGAGGGTAACGAGTGTTAAACATACCACCCAGTACAACCATACCATCAGAAATTAAGTGATAAGAATAATCGGCGATTGTCAACTTAAGAGATGACCAACGTTTAACCCATAACATACGATATGTAAAATACACCTACAATACCCCCCCCAATATTGACAAATAGATAGCCATCTATATATTTTATTAAGATGTTGACGTATGTGTTTAAGGCGTTGGGTGATCCCACCAGGCGCAGGATATTGGAGTTATTGCGTGATCGTGATCTTACGCCAACTGAGATATTACGTGAGTTAAATGTTACGCAACCTACGTTATCGCATCATCTTGACATTTTGAAGCGTGCAAATCTTGTCACCAGTGAGCGTGAAGGTCAGTTCATAAGATATTCGCTGAACATGGGGGTGTTGGAGATGGCACTTAAGTACATTATGGGGTTTTTGAGCAGGAGGGAAGATGGCGGATAAGTGGAATTTACGGCGTGACATCATCCCGATAGGGTTGATAGTTGTAGCGATATGTTTGGCTTTTTATTACTATCCACGGTTACCGGCAACTATACCCGTACATTATAATGTAGAGGGTATACCGGACCGCTATGCAGGTAAGTTACAGGGTATTCTGTTCTTCCTCATTCTCCTACCTGCACTTTATCTATTGCTTACATTTGTGCCGTTTGTTGATCCCTTCAAACGTCGTGCATTACGTAAGTATAAAGTATTTCTTGTGATGCGTGATATATGTCTATTTTTCTTCTTCTATATTTATGTGTTAACACTCATAAGTGTAGCTGCGGGTAGGTTACATCCTACGGCGATACAAGTGGGTATAGGGTTACTTTTTGTACTTTTGGGTAACTACCTGCCAAAGTTACCACGTAACTTTTTCTTTGGAATAAGATGTCCATGGACTATAGCGTCTGAGGTTGTCTGGCGGCGCACACATATACTTGGGGGCTGGCTATTTGTTATTGGCGGGTCACTATTAATTTTACTGTCGTTGCTTAAGGTGCCGTTCACCATATTGCTCCCAATGATACTTGGCCCAATAGTGCTCGTATCTGCGATCATCTACCCGCTGTTACTTTACCGTAAGTTAGAGGAGCAGAAATGATCGCATTTATCCTCATAAACTCGCTAGTACCGAACCCCTACGTAGATGTTCAGCAACTCAAAGCTGTAGAGTTTGTACAGCTACTTGTTGATGGCAGGTTTGACACTGCTTATGAGATGTTTGACACCACAATGAAAGTGATGCTATCACGTGATAAACTTGCAACTATATGGACGGATCTCATTAACCAAGTAGGTAGTTACAAAGGTATTATCCAAAGCCGATCCGAACCTATACAGGAGTATGAGGTCATCTACGTAACGTGTGCGTTTGACAAGATGGTGCTCGATGTGAAGGTTGTGCTTGACCAAGAATCTAGGGTATCAGGGTTGTGGTTCTTGCCCTCAACCCAGCCGACCTATGAGATACCATCGTATGTGGATACCACAAGGTTTATTGAGGTCATTGATACCATAGGTGTATCCGGATGGCGATTACCAGCTGTACTTACGATGCCGAAAAGTGGTACAAACCTACCCGCAGTTATACTGGTACATGGATCGGGGCCACACGACTGGGATGAAACCATCGGCCCAAATAAACCATTTAAGGACTTAGCGTGGGGATTAGCCACCCGCGGTATAGCTGTGTTACGGTACAGTAAACGGACCTGGTACTATTCTACCGAAGTGCGGAACAGGTTGAAGGATTTCACAGTCAAGGATGAAGTCGTGGACGACGTGATAGCAGCGATCGATTTCGTCACAAACCAAGACAGGATAGACAGACACCGTATATTTGTGTTAGGACATAGCTTTGGTGGTATGTTAGCACCGAGGATTGCCACACAAGATACAGCCGTGCATGGTATAATATTGATGGCAGCCAATAGTAGGGATCTGCTTACTCTTATGATAGAGCAGGTACATTATATTGCTGAATTGGATGGTAAACTTGATACCAACGAAATGCGAGAGATTGAAGAACTACAGAAGAAGGTTGATAGAATAAAGCGGTTGCAACTCAAACCCGACGAGATAGTATTGGGTGCATCAAAGGCTTACTGGCAGGATCTATTGGACTATGAGCCTGTCGAAGTAGCTAAACAGCTGGATATACCCATATTGATACTACAGGGTGGTAGAGACTATCAGGTAACCATGGAGGATTTCAGACTATGGCAAACACTGGGTGATAAGCCAAATATAGAGTTTAAGCTATATCCGGGGCTTAACCATCTGTTCATGTACGGTGAGGGTAAATCGACACCTGATGAGTACCTTCAGCCAGCTCATGTAGCGGAACAGGTTATCGAAGATATTGCAAATTGGATACACAGGATAGATTAATGTAGAGATGCGGATGATAGGACTTTTAGGTGGGCTCTCCTGGCATTCGACGCTTGAGTACTATCGGATCATAAACGACGAGATAGCCAAGAGGTTGGGAAGTAAGCATTCTGCACGCATTATACTGTACAGCTTCGATTTCAACGAAATACATGAGCTACAGAGTAAGGGTGATTGGCGTACGATTGTAGATAAGTTCGTACATGCAGGTAAAGTGCTTGAGCATGCAGGTGCAGAGGCCATCCTCATATGTGCTAACACAATGCATAAGGTAGCGGATGAAGTACAATCTGGGTTACGGGTAAAGCTTCTACACATATGTGACGCAACAGCGAAGGCGATAAAGAGCAAAGGGTTGAGTAAGGTTGGCCTGCTGGGTACCAAGACCACAATGACGGATCCATTCTACAAGGAAAGGCTCGAACGCCATGGTATAGCTGTGATCGTACCCAGCAATAACGATATTGTAACAGTAGATTCAATAATATTCGATGAATTAGTGAAGGGTATCATCAGTGACACAGCTCGTAGCAGGATGGTGCAAATCATCAACAACCTGGTAGAGGAGGGTGCGGAAGGCATCATACTGGGGTGTACTGAACTACCTCTGCTTATAGAGCAACAACATGTATCGGTACCGTTGTTCGATACCCTACGGTTGCATGCGATGAGTGCGGTCAAATTTGCATTAGCATGATATTTCTGTTTATCCTCAATGCAATAATACAGAGAAAGGTTATCGACCTCGAAACCTCCTACCCTATACGCTATTGTAATGTTTGGGTGAGATCACATGGAGATCGTTAACGATTTACCGGAAGAACTGTACCTAGAGTATGATGAGTTCCTTGCATACGTAGGGATTTATGATGATAAGCTACGTATAGAGCGATATAAGAAGTTTATTAAGAAACTGAACCCACGGGATAAGGTTTGCGTTGAAGCAGGTGCTGGGTATGGTGTATTTGCTGAGTTTATGTTGAAGCTGGGTGCAGGTAAGGTCTACGTGGTGGAAAGGAACAGGTTTATGCTCAACATTCTACGTGAGAAGTTTGGCAACAACTCACGTGTGGAGATAATAGGCTGCGATATAAAAGAGTTCGTACCAGAAGATGATATATATCTATTGGTGCACGATTTCTACGGCGCTATGTTGTACGATGAGGATCTACATGCGCTTGAGGAGCTTAAATTTAAGCCAGGTAATGTTTTGCCGGATGCAGGTAGGTTGATGGTCGCGGTTGTAAATGCGGATAATTACCTGGATACAGCAGTAAACCGAAAAGTTTTGGAGCAACTCAAAGGGGTATTGGTGACGGATCTATTTGCTGTTAAAAATACTTTGGTTAAACAGCTGAAAGGGGTTGAAGTTTTACACTGGCATTATGAAAGTGGACTCAGAGGTGGTAGATTGGATATATCAAACTATGAGGGTGACCTGCTTGTCTTCTGGGTGGAACTCGTACATGGAGGGCAACTTCTATGTCGTGCTGGTGAATGCTTCAACTGGCCACTTGTATGGACACCACGTGCAGGTGATGTGTTTGAGATAGGGTTTACAAAACGTGGAGCTGCACCATCTTTTAAGTGGATAAAATAGTCCAATATATGAGAAAATAGGGGGTGTTATGAAAAGGATTACCGCCATTTTAATGGGGTGCCTACCACTTATAATATGGGCGGATGGTGTGATAATACCAGGACCGGGTGTACCACCAAAGACGTATTTGGAGCTTATCGATCATCACGTTGAGATAAAAGTGATCAATAACATATGTAAGGTAGAGGTTACCGAAACTTTCTATAACCCCTACGAACGGCGGGTTGAAGGTGAGTACATATTCCCGTTACCACGTGGTGCGATGCCATCATACTTTGCGTTGATGATAGGTGATGTGGAGCTAAAGGGTGAGGTGTTGGAGCGTAACGAAGCAAGAAGGATCTACGAAGATATAGTACGTAGGATGCGTGACCCAGCATTACTCGAGTATTACGATTCGGACCTGTTTAGGGCAAAAGTATTCCCCATACCCCCCAAGACAGAACGTAGGGTGATATTCAAGTACGAGTATGAGTTACCGCGTGTGGGTGAGTTCTATGAGATAGAATATCCGTTTAAGATAGAGGGTATATCACCCAAACCCATAAAGGA
>CBFDTI010000024.1:0-17753 GCA_965612795.1 uncultured bacterium
ATTCACATCGTTATGCTTGCGTGCAAGCTCTGCCAACTCCTCGTTCCAAACCACACCCGCTCGTATACCTTTAACTTTGTTCGCAACGATACTCATGCCTACCCCCGTACCACAGAAGAGTATACCCAAATCAGCCTCCCCTTTAGCAACCGCCTCTGCTGCCGGTATTCCATGATCAGGGTAATCGCACCTCTCCTTCGTATCAGTACCAAAATCCACAACTTCTATACCTTTTCCCACCAGATACTCTTTTACCCTATTTTTAATTTCAAACCCACGATGATCCGCTCCTACTGCTACTCTCATGCTTCCCCCTTATTGCCGATAAATTTAATGTGTTTTGTTCACCCCACAAGTGCATAGCTTCTAATATCCCTTTAGCCCTATAATGATACCGTATGATGCCTTTCAACAGCTGGTACATCGGTGGTATACATGCGAACTCAGCAGCTACCCTGCGTATCCCTCTACTTTCGACCCAACGTTGTGTTTTTAATATATGTGATATAATGAGTGCCTTACGTGTATGCGCAATACGTTCGCCACGTTCACCGAACCGTCTCACAAACGCATACGCAGTTTTACCACGTTCGTACGATTTACGTATAAACTCATCCAACTCCACTGGTGGGCCATCCACATGGTATGCCCTACACCTACGGAACGCATGTACCATTGGTAATCCCAATTCTTGTAACCGCAACCCCAGATCCAGATCATGGTACCCCATAAATGCACCTAGGTGTTCATCAAATCCGCCCACTTCCAGCAGCCACCGCTTTTTAACTGATGCATTTTGTGTAATAAATACATGCCAACATATCCCGTTCGGTATCAAGTATCTAAAACTCAGCCTCTTCGGCAACCCGCGCACATGATAGACCATACCTTGTAAAATAATATCACCCCTCTCTTCATGTATCTCCACATGATCCTGTACGAATTTAGGTGCTACTATCACATCACTATCGACAAAAATTATGAGCTCCCCTTTTGCTACTTCAATCCCCACATTACGTGCATGTGCGGGACCGCTCCTCTTCTCTAACCTCACATATCGGACAGGGTATCTTCTTATTCGTCCCACTGTATCATCTGTGGACGCATCATCCACCACTATAACCTCATAGTCATCAAAAGTTTGCTCCATTAATGCAGCTACACACTTAGTTAAGATTTTTGCCCGATTGTAAGTAGGGATTACTACCGAAGCCTTCACTCTTATTTCTCTTTCCCCTCTTTCCCCTCTTCTGATTCGTCGATCAGTTTATCGAGCTCCTCGGGAAGCTCTATCCTTCGTTCCTCTTTCTCCTTTACAGGGCTTTTCACCTTACGATATCTATGTATAAGCTGACGTTCAAGCCATTCTTCATACATCTTCTCCGATAGTATAAGCCTACGGCGGCTCGGATTTATATCCTTAACCCCCACCTGTATGGTTTTACCCACTCTGTATGTATCTGGCCATTTTTTGGGATCCGACTCCATCAGCAACTCCATCGGCATGAACCCCTTAAGTCCACCACCCACATCCACAAGTATACCCTTTTCCAGTAGAGCCACAACCTTAGCCCTAATTATTGATCCAACTGGATGGTGTCGTTGAAATATTACCAACGGATCTTCTGTCAATTGTTTATATCCCAATATTATTCGACGCATCTCGCGATCATACCCCAGTACGCGTGCCTTAACTCTCTGTCCTTTGCGGAAGACCTCTGATGGATGTTCTATCTTTTGTGTCCACGATATATCACTTATGTGTATGAATCCCTCAAGCTCGTCCGGTAACGCCACCACCACTCCATACGGCAGTATAAGCTCCACCCTACCCATAACGATCGACCCTATGGGGTGTTTAGTCTCTATCACTTCCCATGGGTCTGGCATAAGTTGCTTCAAACTAAGCGATATTTTCTGCTCCTCTTTGTTAATCTCCAGCACTTTAACTTCAACAACATCACCGACTGACAACACTTCCGATGGATGCTTTATCCTGCGCGTCCAAGACAGTTCCGATATATGTAGTAACCCTTCTATGCCTTTCTCCAGCTCTATGAATGCGCCATAGTTAACAATTGCCACCACCTTTCCCTTAACTACAGAGCCTACTGGATATTTTTTCTCAATATTCTCCCATGGGTGAGGCATCAACTGCTTCATACCTACAAACACCTTACCAGTGTCAGGATCAACCTCTAGTATCTTCACTTTAACTTTATCATCAAGCTTGAGCACCTCCGACGGATGTGATATCCTTGTCCATGTCATATCTCCGATGTGCATGAATGCTTCTATATCCTCTATCTGTACTATTGCACCCGTATGTGTGATACTTTTGACCACACCCTCCTTCACTGCACCTATCTGAAACCGTCGCACTATCTCCTCACGACGTCGCCGTTCTTCCTCTTCAAGATATTCCCTGTGTGAGACCACCAGATTACGTCGCTGCTCATTACACCGCAATATCTTAAATTTCAGAGTCGTGCCCAATAACTTCTCTGGTCGATCGAGCTGTTGCCCAACATGACTCATAGGGAGGAACCCCCATACCGACATTATATCTACCATAAACCCGCCCTTAACTACTTTCTTCACTTCACCTTCAACTGTACCGTCGTTCTCAAACGCTTCACGTAGCTTACGCCATGCCTCAAGCTGTTCCGCCTTCAGTTTTGACACTTTTATGTAGCCCTCTTCGGTTTCGAGCGCCTCAATATACACCGGGATCTCCTGACCTACCTCTATCTTTTCTTCCTTCTTGAACTCCGTGATAGGGATTGCGCCTTGGCTCTTCGCCCCAATATCGACAATCACATCGCGTTTACTTATGTGTACAACCTTTCCGGAGACTACCTCACCCACCTTTGGCTCATAAAACTTATGTTCGATCAACTCCATCAAAACACCATCTTCTACCATTACATTTACCTCCTTTTTGTCATTGTCTAAAAGATTTAACTTTATCAATCACTTTGTCAATAAGCCAGTTCGGGGTCGACGCTCCTCCCGTTACCCCTACACGTTTTGTGTTATTAAACCATGATGGATCGACTTCTTCCGGACCTTCAACCTGATAGGTACGAGGATTTACCTGCTTCATTATATCTGTCAACCGCCTTGTATTCGCACTTTGACGATCGCCTACCACCAACATAACGTCTACATTGTTGGCCAACTTTATACCTGCCTCCTGTCGACGTATAGTAGCACTACAGATAGTATTAAATATTTTTAACTCATCACATTTTGTAACAAGTACACTGATTATCTCTTTGTAGACATCCATCAGCATTGTCGTCTGTGCCACCACCCCTATCTTTTTACATTCCGGTAGAAGCGAGGCAGCTTTGCGATCGCCCACTACATATGCATAAGCCCCTACATAGCCGAGTGTAGCACGTACCTCCGGATGTAACTTATCACCTGCTATTACGACCGTATAACCTTCATCTGTTAATAGCTTCGCATATCGATGTACTTTGGCTACAAACGGACAAGTAGCATCCACCACAATAAACTTGTTGCGTTTGGCTTCATCTACCACATCAGGTGGCACTCCATGTGTACGTAAAATGAGGTATCCGGGAGGATGATCAAACTCCTCTATAGGTATGACTTCATATTCATTCTGTAGCCTCTCCACCACCATCTTATTGTGTATCAATGGTCCCCACGTGTATACGGGTAGTTTTGAATGTTGTACCACATTTTCCACAATCTTAAGTGCACGCTCTACTCCAAAGCAGAACCCCGCATACGGTGCAACGATTATTCTCATCACCTTTTAATATAAGTAAATATTGGCAAAGTAAACTATCCATTGACGGTATCCGCTTTTATTTAAATTTTTAAAATGTTATAGAATGTTGCTACTCCTTTTGAGTTTAGTAATTAACCTTGAAATGCATCAATTTTTGATTGAACGCCGCTCAATACGGAGGTTCGAGCACAGGCCAATACCCGCAGATAAACTATACCGTATCGTAGAAACCGCTTTATATGCGCCGTCTGCAGGTAATACCCAACCCTGGTACATTATTGTTGTACAGGATACGGGGTCATGTCGGCTAATTTATGAGAACACGCTCTGGTTAGCCGGCAAACCCACCTATAATGAAGCTCCCTCTGCTTACTTATTGGTATTATGGGAGAAAGCTCGTTGCCCAGATTGGCCCGGTATCGCCAGTTGTGCTGCTTTATGTACTTACATATTGTTGGCAGCACATGCTGAAAGTCTGGGTGCTGTATGGATTGGTAGTGTCACGAATAAAGATTTATTGATACAACATTTTGGTATACCTGAAGGGTTAGAGATATTTTCGATAATAGCATTAGGCTATCCGAATGAGTCCCCTAAGGTAGTGCCCGCTGATAAAGACTATCGTCCCTATCGGCGTGATGGCCGGCTGTTTGTGCCTAAATATTCCGTAACCGATAAAGTAAAGTTCAACCGATGGGAATAATCTTCAGCATCTCCGGTGTACGTGGCCGTGTACCGGATGAGCTTACCCCTGATATCATGGTACAACTTGGTAAATCTATCGGCACATATTTTCATGGCGACATACTTATAGGGCGTGACGGCCGCCGTTCAAGCCAGTTGCTCGAACATGCATTAATAAGCGGTATACTGCTGACGGGGAGCAACATACGCATAGGTGGTATAGTACCTACGCCTACACTTATTTATAACACACATGAACTCGATGTCGCCGGTGGGATAATGATAACTGCAAGCCATAACCCTGAGCTCTGGAATGGCGTCAAATTCATACACCCTGATGGTAGATTCTTATTACCTCAAGAAGTAGAGAAACTCAAACAAATTTATCGCCAAAATGAATACCATATCGCATCCTGGGATAAGTTTGGTACCATATCTTACGATCACCATATGATAGAGCGACACATTCGCCGCATATTGGAGATTGTTGATACCAAGTCAATAAGTAGGGGGCATTTCAAAGTTGTGGTTGATGGGCTCAATAGCGCCTTTGGGTTAGCTGCCACGAAGCTGTTAGATTTACTCAATGTAGACCATATATGTATCAATTGTGAGCCCGGTCGTGGTTTTAACCGTTTGCCTGAACCTATCCCTCAACATTTAGCTGACCTTTCCCAAGCTGTACTTAAATACAAAGCCGACCTTGGTATCACCAGCGACGCAGACGGTGACCGTCTCTCCATCGTCACCGACCGTGGTATACCAATAGGAGAAGAATATACACTACCGTTGGTTGCACACCATCTCTGTAAGTCTCGTCAGGGCCCCATAGTCACAAATCTATCTACTTCACAGATGATTGAACACATTGCATCGCCCATCATTCGCACCCCTGTTGGTGAAGCCCATGTAGTAGCTAAGATGTTGGAAACACGTGCGATCCTTGGGGGTGAAGGTAATGGCGGTATTATCGACCCTCAGCTTCACTATACAAGAGATGCGCTCATCGGTACTGCAAGGATACTCGAGTTGCTCGCACACGAAGGTTGCAAAATATCTGAAATAGTTGCCCAATTCCCATATTATTGTATGATCAAGGACAAACTACCAATATCCAGCGAAATACCTAAGGATAAACTTATCGCATACTTGAAACCCGACACTGTACGTGAAGATGATGGCTTATGGTTACGTCGTGATAGAATAATGGTACATGTACGGCCATCAAATACTGAGCCTATCATTCGTATTGTAGTGGAGACACCTGATGACCAAACTACGTCACGCATTTTACAGGATATCAAAGAAATCGTGGGGCCACAATGTGCGGCATAATAGGTTATGTAGGGCCACGCGATATAAGTAGTGTGTTATTATCCGGCCTATGGAAACTGGAATACCGTGGATACGATTCTGCTGGTGTCGCTTCTATATATGGAGATGAAATACACTTACGTAAGGTAGTTGGTAAACTACATAAGCTCGCACAATTACTCGACCAAGATCCCTTAAAAGGCAATGTAGGGATCGGTCATACACGGTGGGCTACACATGGTGAGGTATCACCCGAAAATGCGCACCCACAAATAGACTGTGAGGGCAAGATAGCCGTTGTCCATAACGGTATTATTGAGAATTACATATCACTACGTAACAAGCTACGTAAAGAAGGGCATATATTGCGATCCTCTACTGATACAGAGATCATCCCGCACCTTATTGAAGAACATTTTCTCAAAACACACGACTTTTTAGCCGCTATCAAACATACCGTGGAGTTGCTAGAAGGCTCATTTGCAATGGCGATTATCTCTCTGCACCAACCCGACAGGTTGTTCGCTGTACGGAAAGGTAGCCCGCTAGTTGTGGGTTGGGGTGAAACCGAAAACATCCTAGCTTCCGACATCCAAGCAATAGTGGGTATTACGCGCAAAGTCTCATACCTCGAAGATGATGACCTCGCAATCCTTACCGCCAACTCCATAGAGATCGAAAACTTACGTCAGGGTAAGGTAGAGCGTCAAATCTTTCTAGTAGATGGCGAACTTTGGGAAGCCGAAAAGGAAGGTTACCCATTCTTCATGTTAAAAGAGATACACGAACAACCTCGTATCGTAGAGCGCAACATACGCAAGTTTGCACAAAATCGTACCATAAGGCTGTTCGATGATGTGCCACCCTACCTTCGCAATATTCATCGTATCATTATACAGGCGTGTGGCACCTCATGGCATGCAGGTTACGTAGGCAAGTATATATTGGAAGAATGGGCACGTATCTACACAGACATAGAGATAGCATCTGAATTTAGGTATAGGGCACAGGTGATGGATGAAGATACGATGGTCATGGCAATAAGTCAATCTGGTGAAACTGCCGACACGCTTGCGGGTATCAGGGAAGCAAAACTGGCTCACCTACCTGTGTTGAGCCTTGTAAACGTACCCGAAAGCTCAATTGCTCGCGAATCTACCAACGTCTTATACATAAATGCGGGTCCTGAAATAGGGGTAGCTTCCACAAAAGCTTACACTGCACAACTGCTGCTCTTATATCTATTTGCACTTTATCTAAAGGATCTGAGAGGGTTCGACAAACCTGACACCCATCACATACTTGAGGCGCTGGAAACTGTTCCATCCAAAATGGCCCGCATATTGGATCACTCAAACGATATCGTCGATATAGCTACTAAATATGTAAAGTATAACAACTTTATGTTCCTTGGACGTTGGATTAACTACCCATCTGCACTCGAAGGTGCACTAAAATTGAAGGAAATCTCCTACATCCACGCAATCGGTTATCCTGCAGGTGAGATGAAGCATGGTCCACTCGCTTTGGTAGATGAAAATATGCCCGTGGTTGTTATAAACCCCTACACTCGAGTTTACGACAAGATGTGTGCCAATATCGAAGAGGTGAAATCCCGCAAAGGTAAAGTCATAGGTATAGCTACTGAGGGTGATACTAAAATGGAATCGCTGGTTGATGATATCTTCTACATCCCTGAGATTGAGGAATCACTTACACCACTACTTGTAGCTTTACCACTACAACTATTGGCATATCATATAGCTGTGATGCGTGGCCTTGATGTTGATAAACCCAGAAATTTGGCGAAAAGCGTAACTGTGGAGTGATTATTTCCACCCCAACATCTCTTTTGCCTTATCTGACATCCTCTCAGGTGTCCAACGTGGTTCCCATACAAGTTCTACGTTCACATCACGGAAACCCGCTTCCTGTAGCTTGAGCTTTACCGCCTGTACAAGGTAGGCAGCCAACGGACATCCCGGCACTGTAAGCGTCATTTTTATATTAACGCGGTCACCTTCATCCACTTCTACACCATAGATTAGCCCCAAATCCCATACATTGATGCCAATTTCTGGATCCACCACCTGCTTCAAAACCTCTATAATCTTTTCTTTTTCTTTTTCCTTCATTTCTAATCGGGGCAGCCGGACTTGAACCGGCGACCTCTTGGTCCCGAACCAAGCGCGCTACCAGCCTGCGCTATGCCCCGCTCTCACCAATATAGGTGCTAATACTAAAGATATAACAGCCATCAATTTTATCAAGATATTTATTGACGGTCCCACTGTATCTTTTAAAGGATCGCCCACAGTATCACCTATAACTGAAGCTTTATGTGCATCAGATCCCTTACCACCGAAGTTACCCAATTCGATGTATTTTTTGGCATTATCCATTGCAGCACCTGAGTTCGCCATCTGTACACCCACTTGCAACCCTGTAATAAGTGCACCCACTAAGAACCCAGCCAATGCCACTGGTCCAAATATAAGCCCTATAGTCACAGGGAAAACAATAGCCAATACAGCAGGTAACATCATACTCCTGAGTGCACCCTTTGCAGCAATACTGATAACCCGTTCATATCGAGGTTTTGCCTTACCCGTGAGTATATCAGGGTTTTCACGAAATTGGCGCCGCGACTCATCCACTATCCTAGCAGCTATGCGGCCTACTCCTTTTATGAGTAGTGCTCCATAGAAATATGGCATCATCCCACCAAATATGAGTCCAGCTATCAAGCGTGGATCAAGCAACGATAGCTTTATAGGAGTAACTGCAAACTTATTGATAGCTACAAAATATGCAGATATCAAACCCAATGCAGCGAGTGCAGCTGACCCAATTGCGAACCCCTTACCTATAGCAGCGGTAGTGTTACCCACAGCATCCAATCTATCTGTAATATTTCTCACACTCACTGGTAGATGTGCCATCTGTGCTATACCGCCTGCATTATCAGCTACCGGTCCGTAGGAATCGACCGCTAACGTGATACCTAGTGTGGAAAGCATACCAAACGATGCGAGTGCCACCCCATATGGCCCAACCAATCTATAGCTGATAAGTATACCTACGCCTATAATGATTGCAGGTATAAATGTGCTTAACATACCAAGTCCGAGCCCACTTATCACTACGACGCCGGGTCCATCTTTTGCAATAGCTGCAAGTCTCTTTGTCGGTGCATACCTATACGATGTGAAATACTGGCTTGCCCACCCTATCACTGTACCCACCACAAGTCCTACTATGACACACCAGAAATAGCCCATGTTTAATCCTAACCTGTGCACTATTAGGTATGTACCGATGACCATAAGTACAGTACTCAAATGTACACCAAAATTAAGCGATCTTTCTGGATCACCTTTGGAGAGAAACCTTACCCATACCACACCCACAACCGCGGCTAATAATCCACATCCTGCCAGATAAAATGCAAATTCATTCAACCTATGTGTGAGCACACCAATATTCACCGCTATAGCTATCATAGCGATCAACGACTCCACGTATGATTCGAGTAGATCCGCACCTAACCCCGCTATATCACCTACATTATCGCCTACGTTGTCTGCAATGGTAGCCGGGTTACGTGGATCATCTTCTGGTATGTTTTCCTCCACTTTACCTACGAGGTCGGCTGCCATATCTGCACCTTTTGTATAAATACCACCACCTGCACGTGCAAATAACGCCATCAGCGATGCTCCCATCGCATATCCATTTATGGAGACAGGATCTCCCTCAAATAGCTTAAATACAATGGATAATCCGAATAATCCCAACCCTGTGATAAATAATCCAGTAGTGGCACCCCCTGTAAATGATACTCTGAATGCAGCAATTAACCCTTTCTTTGCAGCTTCTGTTGTCTTTGCATTCGACGACGTTGCCACCATCATTGCTACATAACCCGAAATTGCAGAAAATATTGCCCCTATAACGAACGAAATCGCAGTCCTATAGCTCACCTCCGTCCATCTGCCACTTATAGCTAATCCACATGCTACCACTAATATAACAGGTGCTGCCCATGAGTACTCACTTATCAAAAACGTACGTGCACCCATTTTTATGATGCGCGATATTTCCATCTCCAACTCACCAGCTGGCATACGAAAAATACGCCAGACCAACACAAGGATCACAAATATCGCTATCCCTATACTTATATAAGTGAGATACATTTTAAACCTCAGAGATATGTTGTCATACTAGTCGTGTAGGCATCAACAGATACAGTATCTCCTCCTCCTTGCCTTCAGGTAATATAAGTACGCCCGTCTGTGGGCTCTTAAATTTCATTATTGTATTATCAGTATCAATATGGTTAAGTATCTCCATGAGCAGCTGTGCATTAAACCCTATATCCATAGGCTCACCTTCATATCGGGAGATAAGTTCCTCATGAGCTTCACCTACTTCACCCATACTTGTAATCACGAGCTTATCAGGTTGTAGTTTAAACTTCACTACATGGGCAACAACATCTGTGAATATATTTACCCTACGTAACGCTTTGATCAGGTACTCTGTTTGTACGTTTAATATATATTCATTTTCACGTGGTATTACACTTTTATAATCCGGATAGCTAGTTGCATCCATGAGCCTCGTAATTATCCTGACCTTTTCACCTGCGAATTCGATGTTATTTTCGCCTACTTTTATCTCACAGCTATTTTCAATATTCTCTACATACTCCCATGTTTTAGCTGCTACCAGTACAGCACCTGGTATCTCTGGCTTTATATCCTTTTTATGTACCATAGCTAACCGGTAACCGTCGACTGCTACCATATTTAATCCCTGTGTAGAAAAGTCCAGCAATATACCGCGAAGAATAGGGTCTCCTTCCTTTTTAGCTGCCGCAAATGCTATCCTTCCAATACTATCCTGCAATATTGGAGTAGGCAAACTAAATACGTTTTTGGGCTCAAATTTCGGCATCTCTGGATATTCGTCTGGATCGTAAGTCCTGATACGATATTCACCTTGTGAAAACGTCAATTTCGCAGTGTTATTTTCCACACTAAGTGTAATGTCTTCATCTGGTAACTCTCTAAGTAATTGAAAGAACTCTTTAGCTTTAATAGCTGTAATGCCTTCTTCTATGACATCTACTGGCTCACGTGTTATTATTATGGTTTCGAGGTCACTTGCTGAGATTGTAAGTTCACCACCTTTAGCTTCAATTAGCACTGTTTGCAATATAGGTAGAGGCGAACGTTCACTTATTATCGGTGTAGTTACTTTGAGTGCTTTCTGTACAACACTTTTGGCAAATTTAATTTTCATTCCACCTCCTGTTTTTAGCCTAATATTACTATAAATATTTAACTTTGTTGTTTAATGTCAATTGTGTAATTGATGTATAACATTATGAACTATTTAATTATCCAGTTTTACGTTAAGTTTCTTTGTGGAAAAACTTGTGCAAAACTTATCAATTTTCCACATTGAGACGTTATCCTTCCATTATTAACTTCTTAATGTGGAAAACTTTTTCCCGAAGATCTACATCCTTTTCCATTAATTGTTCCACTTTCTGGCACGCATACATAACGGTTGTGTGGTCCTTACCACCAAATGCTTTACCTATCTCTTTTAATGGCAGCTGTAATATCTCGCGTGCGAGATACATTGCTACCTGACGTGCAAGTACAACTGGAGCACTTCTTTTCTTGCTACGCAATGTAGATAATGATATATCAAAAGCTTTAGCAACATTTTCTTGTATCTCAGGTAAGGTTATCTTCTTAGTTACTTTGAGTATTTCACTCAAACACTCCTTTACTAATCCCAAGCCTATTGGTGCACCAGTGAGCGATGCCACTGCCATTACTCTCACTATTGCGGACTCCAAATCTCTTATATTACCGCGAATATGTTCCGCAATATAGAGAAGCGCATCCTCAGGTATGGCCACGTTATACAATTCCGCCTTTTTTCGAAGTATGGCCACCCTTGTTTCGAAGTCCGGCGGTTTCAAATCCGCTATTAGCCCCCATGCAAATCTTGACGCAAGCCGTTCCTCTAAGTATGGTATCTCCTGTGGTAAAGAATCGCTTGTAAGCACTATCTGTTTACCAGCGTTATAGAGACAATTAAATATATGGAAAACCTCCTCTTGTAACCTTTCCTTTTGAGATAAGAATTGCACATCGTCCAGCAGAAATATATCAAAAGATCGATATTTTTGTTTAAATTGGCTCATAGTACCATCCTTTATCGATTCTATCATCTCGTTGAGGATGCTCTCAGAAGAAACATAACATACCCTTAACCCTTGTCTGTATTTGAATACGTAATTCCCTATACTATGTAGAAGATGTGTCTTGCCTAATCCAACCTTCCCGTATATGAAGAGTGGATTGTATATTTTGCCAGGATTTTGAGCTACCGCCAAACTACCTGCATATGCAAGGCTATTACACGCACCGACCACAAAATTCTCAAAAGTATAATGAGGTTGAAACATAGATGTACTGGTGGGTACCTGTACATCCACTGCTTTCAATTTTTTGCGCCGCCTTTCAGAGACAAACCGTATCTTTACACCATCCAATGCAAGCTCTTTTAACACCTGTTTAAAGATTGACAGGTAATGTTCTTCGATCCAATCTACGTAAAAATTATTAGGGGTAGCTATCACAAGTTCGCCATTCTCAAGTGCTTTTAACTTCAGTGGCCTTATCCATGTGTTGAAACTCTGTTCAGGAATCCTTTCGCTCACCTTATTTACTATCGCTTCCCACACCTTATTGCTGTCCATTTTTCCACAAAGTTTTCCACAATCATCCAACGCCCCTGTTCCTTTGTGAGACAAATCATAAGAACATCTTCTCCTACTTTTATAGACAGTTTTCCACAATAAACATCTCCTCTACTCAAAAAGTAATATAAAAAATGGATAGTCGAAAGTCAATCAAGTTGACGAAAACAATATTATGGCGAATTTATTTTCCCAATGAAGATCGGCATCTTAGGTGCTGGCAACTGGGGTACTACTCTTGCAATAATTTTGTCACCCAAGTCCGAAACCGTTTATTTATGGTCGCATAGGAGGGCAGCTGAGATCTCTGCACGACGTGAAAACGTACGTTACTTGCCAGGTGTCAGATTGCCCGAAAATATTGAGATAACCGGTAACTTGGACGATATTGCCGAGCTTGATCTATCATTCCTATTTTTCGTTATACCAGCACAATATCTCCGTTCGGTGGTGAAGAAATTCAACTGGCACTATAAACGCCCTCCAATAGTAGTCTCAGCAGTTAAGGGCATAGAAGAACGTACCTTCAAAAGACCTTCCGAGATACTCCGTGAATATTTACCGATAAAACATCCTGTAGTGTTAGGTGGCCCCACTATAGCTAACGAAATAGTACGCGGTTTACCTACTGCAATAGTATGTGCTTCAGAGGATGAATCACTCGCCTATGCTGTACAACAGCTACTCAATTCGCATCACTTACGAGCATATCGACATACAGACGTTGTAGGGGTTGAGCTTGCAAGTGCACTCAAGAACATAATCGCTATAGCGGCTGGTATCGTTCAAGGTTTATCCTTAGGAGCTAACGCACTCGGTGCACTGCTCACACGTGGGCTTACCGAAATACGACGGTTTGGTGTAGCCCATGGTGCACGAGCTGAAACCTTTAGTGGACTCGCTGGTATAGGAGATTTGATAACTACTGCTGTAAGTTCATTCTCCCGTAACCGTTATGTGGGAGTTGAAATAGGCAGAGGTAAAAAGCTATCCGAAATACTTTCCAATATGGTGATGGTAGCAGAAGGTATATGGACTACACGTTCAGTTCTTGGTATGGCGGATGCATTAGGGATCACCATGCCCATAACTCGTGAAGTATATGCCATACTGTTTGAAGATAAACCACCAGCTACTGCTATAGAAGCATTAATGGCAAGGGATCTCAAGCTGGAGGATTAATGCGAGAAGAGCTACTACGCCGTTTACGTAGGGAGATAGAGGCCAAACATCATGAAAATATTTTGCAGATACTCGCCTCTCTACATCCAGCAGATATTGCTGAACTCATGGAACATCTTGATACCCACGAGCGCCGCTACCTGCTTTCCATTATGGATACAGATCTTATTGCTGATGTATTGCCGCATTTAAGTGATGATATCCTCGTGGATATACTGCATTACCTGAATATAGAGCGGCTATCAGAGGTAGTCCCCAAGATGGGAGCAGACAAAGCAGCCGACCTACTGCAGGAGCTATCCCAGGTGGATCGTTCCGCATTATTGGCGCAGCTACCTTTGGATAGTATACGTGAAATCGAACCACTATTCCAATATCCTGAACATTCAGCTGGTGGAATAATGAGCACTGAATATATAGCACTACCGTATTGGATGAAGATCGACGAAGCCATTCAAACCTTACGTCAAAAGGCCAGCAAACTACGAGATGTAGGTTACATATATGTGGTGGATGAAAACGACCGCCTACGTGGTGTTCTGCCGCTTAAAAGGTTAATTCTGGGTGAGGGTAACAAAACGTTGAGTGAACTTATGGATACCGAGATACTCGCTGTTGAGCCAATGGAAGATCAGGAGGCTGTTGCCAAACTTATGCAAAAGTATGATCTACTGGCTATTCCTGTAGTTAATAAAGATGGTAAACTATTGGGCATAGTGACTGCTGATAAGGCGATGGAAGTATTAGAACAAGAGACCGAAGAGGATCTCTTCCATCTTACTGGACTTGAGAAAGAAGAATCCGTCTTTACACCTACCTTATCCGCTGTACGTAATAGGTTGCCTTGGATACTATTTAGCCTGTTGACTACATTGTTATCTTCCAATATCGTACGCGTATTCCGCCACACGCTTGAAAAAGCTATCGTACTTACCATGTTTATGCCGATAGTAGCGGCTATAGGTGGTAACGTCGGGATGCAGACTCTAACTGTGGTAGTACGTTCACTAAGTTTAGGTGAAATCACTGCCGTCGATATACTTGCAATATTTTGGCGTCAATTCGTTATAGCAGGATTATTGGGGGTACTTGTTGGGATGGCTGGATTCATTGAGGCCATCATAGTTTTTCAAGTAGGGCTCAACGTTGCGGTAGTTGTTGGGCTTGCACTTTGGGCCAACATTATAGGCGCAGCAATATTTGGGCTATTTGTACCGTTGCTGTTTAAGAAGATAGGTATAGATCCTGCACTTGCTGCAAGCCCATTCATTTTGATACTTATAGATTGTGTGGGTTACACCACATTACTGGGGTTAGGCACCCTGATGCTCATAAAATAAGCAAGATCACAAACGGTATTCCCATAAAAATTAACGTAGCAAATACCCCATAGAGTGGCATAAATATAAAAGGTACGAATATCGCACCAATAAACGATCCTATAAGATCTGCTGTATACAAGATGCTCGCTGCATATTTGCCAGCAACACCATGTGTTACTAACGAGCGTATAGCTACCGGGAATGCACAACCTACGAAATAACCCATCACAAAATTAAGTATTGGGAAGCAATGCATTACCACCCACCACGTATAGGTTCTCGTGAGCCACAGTATTCCACACAAAACAAACAAGAACCCCAGTATTCCTGCCTCTATCGATTTTAGGTTACCTTTGTGTGCACCACGGGTGGCTCCTACCGTCAATCCCAGCATGAAGATGCCGGATAGTATCCCAAGATAATGATAAAGGTATCCGTAGATTATTTGAAACCCTGTCAACAGCAGTATATTAACTCCCATGGCCGCAAACCCTATCACCCCTATCTCTAATATCCTTTTACGTACATAGTTGCGGGCTAGACCAATAACCGCTATTATTACCGCTATCCATAAAATTACTGATAGCCAAATAGGTACATTTTGTAGCCACCAAAATAGTTTGCCGAGGTATCCAGCAAAATAGTAGCTCCTATGTATAAGATGATAGTAAGCAGCTACAGGATGAAAGTCATGATTCAACTTACCCTCGTAGCTTTCAAGCTTATCCACCACAAATTGTATTCTTTCCGGTAATAACATTCCGTATAAATAGCCTGCACGAAAGTAGGAGGGTATAACACCCGCTTTATAGCAACGCATCTCAAGTGTATCGGATACCAAACTATGATAGTTTCCACCCTTTGACGCTATAAAAAAGAGCATTTCCCCCGGGATCACAGTCACTGTGTGAAATACTGATTTAAGACTTCGATATATACTACCATTATATGCAAGTAATGCATGCGAAAAATAAGTGGGATCAGAGCTCACCTTCAAAAACAGTACACCCGTGGGTTTGAGTATATGTGCGATTTCATTAAAAAACTCCACAGTGTAAAATCGATTACTGAGTGCAGATAATGGGTCACCTACATCGAGTAGCACTGCATCTAACAGTGGCCCCTCCCATCTTTTAAGTTTCAACCGCTGATCGCCGATCATAATCTTAACCCTTGTATCACCAATAAAATTAGGATGCAAATTCCGTATCACAAACTTTAAATATTGCTTATCCAGTATCAACCAGTACAGGGTGTCGGGGTTGAAATTTAATGCCGCTCCGATAACTTGTGGATTATAAGTTACTATCGCTATATGGTCAACTTGTGGTGTCTCCACCAGTGGGAAATAGGTTTGCAATTCGGTAACTTCTTCCAAAGGATAAGAAAATGCAATACCACCATTAACAAATACTGTGTTTAACCCAACCCGTTGGGTTAATACAATATCATGGTATATTGAATGTTCGTAATCCACAACCTTATAGTTAGGATACGCCATCCGCATGATAGGGTTTTCGAGTTTAAAAGCAAACGGTACAGCAGCTATTATGATATACCCCATGAAACGCCACCTTTTGAACCTCAAATAAGTTGCAGAAATTAAGTTAGCTCCCATAAAAAGAAAGAGTGTAGGTAACGAAAACATACGCACAAAGAGGTAGCCATACAATAATCCACCTGTCATATCACCTATAGCATCTATCACATATACTGAAGTGATACCTTTAACAGCACTCTTTTTAACCCTCTCATAAAGGTCGCACGCATTAATAAAAAGTATGCCGTTCAGCACAGCTATAGGAATAAGTGTTACAAATGATAACAATGCTATCACCTCTAATGGAAATATCATACCTAACGGCACATGTATAAGAGTGCGTAGATTTCTGACAAATAGATATTCGAGTGGCAACACAACCCCCATCCCTACTTGGGATGTAAAAAAGAGCTCACCTCTAAACCGTTTTCCTATGTAGCTACCCAATGCCGTGAATACCAACCACCCCGCAAGTATAAAGCCAAGCGCTATCTCGCTACCATAAAATATATTTACAAGCTCACGTGTGAATAAAGTTTGTGAAAGCACAGATGTGATACCTACCAGTAAAAAGCCACCCGCTAATGAGGTTGCACCCATCTAATGATTTCATTAACTTCATCTTCCGATAACGGCTTATTATTTGATGATAGCTTGATTAGATAGTAGTGTACATCACCTATGGTGGTTTGGTTAATGATGGGTTTATAGCGATCAAGCTTTGTATATAAAGTAGCAGGCAATGGTCGTAACGTCCCGATCGCTAGTATTGTGGCGTTATCTAAGTGATGTACCTCAGTGACGAGCTCTTTGCGCTCCTTCTGCATGCGCTTGTATATTTCGACCCCTAATTTTATCAGTTCATGCAGTTCATCTTCAGCTACCTCTAACCTATAGAAGTCATCCATCGAGTAGTAAAACTCGCGTGCTATCTCCCAGAAGGCAGGGAACTCCTTTCGTAGCGCATTTATTCGTGCCATGTCTTGTTTTCTCACACCTTCATCGAAATCCCGAAACTTCCCAAACACCTCACTTAATACCGCATGTAGGGTTTCATAAACCTTTTCAATGATAGGTATGACTCTGAGGTCTGCCTGCACCTCTATCGTGAAATACTGGGTATCCATTAACGGGCGAGGCGGTTCACTATTTACAACC
>CBFDTI010000025.1:0-17460 GCA_965612795.1 uncultured bacterium
TATCGTACGTATAGACCACCCATAGGGTATGTAGCAGGGCAACTTGAAGTACACGCATATATGGTGTTATTACCAGATAATCTGCTCGCTAACTATGAACTACTAGCTAAAGAGCTGGGTGTGAAGATAGAACGGTTCATACTTCAGTCCGTAGCTTCCGCATATGCGGTATCACGTGAGGTGGAACGCGAAGAAGGTGTTATGGTCGTGGATATAGGAGGTGGAACCGCTGACATGGCGTTCTTTCAAGATGGTAGATTAGCAGGTGGTGGCAGTAAAGCCGGTATAGGAGGTAGAACCATAATAACGGCGTTGAGCCAGAATCTCGGTATACCCTTGGTGGAAGCTGAACGTCTACTTAGGGAGGTGGATCTATCCTTGGATTACGTTGATGAATATTGCAAAGTAAGCCGTTCCACGGGTTATGTGGAGATCGAGCTGAACGAAGTGCAATCGATAATGCTTAACTATGTGGAATATTTCTATAAGTTAATCCTAGAATGGTTACGTCGTATGTATCAGACCAAAAGAAAAGTACTTCTGCCGCCACGTGGGATAATATTGACAGGCGGTATGGCTAACCTCAAAGGCATAATCTCTGAAAGGGTTACCAAATATATGGGAAACAAGTTGGGGATACAGTTGCCAATCTCCATAGGTAAAATTATACCTATTGAAGGTGTATCAGAGGAGTATTTGACACCTCCTTATGCGACGTTGTTGGGTATGTTAGTGACCACCAATTACTATAAGGTAGAAGTCGCTCCAAGTGGAGGTATATTCAGTAGAATAGCGAGGTGGCTGTTTGGTTAATTATAAGGAGGTACCATGCGTAGGGTGACCACTATTTTAATGATATTGTTGTGGCTACCGCTATTCGGCGGTATCCACACTTTGGATAATGGGCTTACGGTAATAGTGAAGCAGCTACCCGGTAGCCCAGTGGTAAGCATCTGGTATGGTATAAAAACTGGTAGTGGATACGAAGAAGGGTTATATGGTACAGGTATATCACACTATGTGGAGCATCTTGTTGGCGATGGTACCGAACACTACACAAAGATGCAAATAGACAGCATAAAGGAAGCATTGGGTGGTATGGCAAACGCATACACGACGAAGGAGCTTACATGTTATTACATCACAGTATCTGAGGAACATTTGAGAGCGGCACTTGATTTACTTACGGAGGAGGTGTTCCGTTCCACCATACCACAGGAAGCTGTTGATATGCAGCGTGGCATCATACTCAAGGAAATACTGCAAAATCTGGATGAACCACAAGATCGGTTGTATCAATTGATGATGCGAGCACTATTTCTTGATATGCCGATGCGATATCCTACGATAGGGTATACAGAGTTATTTAAGAGTATTACAAGGGAGGAACTTATCACATACTACAGAAAACACTATGTGCCTAACAATGCTATTCTGGCGATAGCGGGTGATGTGGATGAGGATAAAGTCTTGAATATTGTGGATGAGATTGTCGGTACCATAAAGCCAGGTAGATACGTTTACAAACCGATACCGGCAGAACCGGCACCACCAACAATACGGATGATAGAAGACACGATGGCAACTGAGAACGCATATCTTGCGATAGGATTTAGGAATGTTGATATTGCACATCCGGATCTGTATCCGATAGATGTATTAGCTACTTTGTTGGGTGAAGGTGAATCCAGTATCTTAAGGCAACGCTTGATAAAAGAGCGTAACCTTGCACTTACGGTGGACGTGTGGTCACATACACCACATGCACCGTATGGGTACTTTGCGATATGGACCTCTTGTGTACCTGAAAGCCTGGAGCAGTTAAAAGCAGAAATATTTCACATTATAGACGAACTTAAAGAAAAGGGTGTACCACCGGATGCGGTGTATAGGGCAAAACGTGTCATCCGTATACGATATCTATTCCGTTACGAGAAGGCGGAAGAAGTTGCTGAATCCGCAATATGGGATTATTTTATGACGGGGGATGCTGATTTTACGCAAACATATTTGGACAGAATTGATAGAGTTACCTTAGCTGATGTTAACCGCGTATTGAGAACGTATCTTGATACAAGTAGGATGGTTATTGCACAGGTTGTACCTCCCGAATATGCGAGCAGGCCGTCTGTGGGACAGCAGTTTTACGCGTATCCGCCACAGAAGACAGTACTGGATAATGGTATCAGGGTGATAACGCGTGAGGTGGCATCACCACTTACAGGTATAGTGGTGGGATTTCTCGGAGGTGTACGATACGAACCAAAGGGTAAACATGGTGTATGTAACTTGATGACGAAGTTGTTATTTGAACGTACCAAACGTCACACGAGTGAGGAACTTGCCGAGATGATTGACGAGCTGGGTGGCCAGATTACGCCATTCAGCGGTAACAATAGTTTCGGCGTAGAGGCGCAAGTGCTGGCGGAGGATACCAAACGTGCGCTCGAGCTTATAGCAGAAATACTGCAGGAACCGTTATTCGATGAAGAGGATTTTCAAAGATTGAAAGCACGTCAAATACAGACTATCAAGGCAGAAGTCGATAACCCTTACAGGGAGGTGATGCGTATCTTTCGTGATACTCTGTACAAAAGCCATCCATACCATAGCTTACCGACGGGCGAGCTTACAGATGTGGAGGGGCTCACATTGGCTGATGTGAAGGAATTCTACAACTCATGGGTACGTGCGCCAAACATGGTGATCGCTGTGTATGGTGGAATAGATAGCGACGAGGTGGTTTCATGGATAGATAAGCTTTTCGATAAGTTGCCGGATGAAGCTATTACGTATGAAGTGGAGCCACCGCAGTTTGAGGAAGTTGCTAAAACTATTGAATTACGTACGTCAAAACTACAATCGATAATATTCTGGGGATGGCCGGGCATGCGTGTGGATGATGTTGACCGCTACCCCATGCATGTGCTGGATGCAATAATATCGGGTATATATATGCCAGGTGGGTGGTTACATAGTAGGTTAAGAGGTGCAGGCCTTGTCTATGTCGTACATGCATACAACTGGTTGGGGTTGGATGATGGGTTTTTCCTCATATATGCAGCTACGGCACCAGATAAGGTGGATTCGGTGCTCACTATTATGGAGGATGTGATACGTGAGATAACCACAACCCAAGTGGATAGCGGTACGCTCGAGAAAGCCAAACAGATATGTATATCACGTTATGCGATGGAACGCGAGAAGCTGATCGATCAGGCCAGGATAGCGGTACTTGATGAACTGTATGGGTTGGGATACGATTGGAGTGATAAAGATCCAGCCCGTATCAAAGAAGTGACAGCGGAGGATGTGTTGCGGGTGGCACGTAAATACCTACGTTGGGACAATTATCTGCGGGTGGTTACCAACCGAAAGTGAACCGCTTAATCGCAAACTATGTCATTTCACATTCACCAGTTTGTACGTATGAACCTTATCGCCTACTTTTAGGTTGATAAAGTATATACCGGGTGGTAGGTTGTGCGAATCCCATACGATGTTGTGTGTACCTGCATCAAGCTGCATACGCTGGGAATATACCCTTGTACCGATGACATTGTACACGTTGAGTGATACACTAGTGGGATGGGTGAGTGAGAGCCCGATCTTAACCCTATCTGTGAATGGGTTAGGTCTTGGTGGTACGATGCTGACGTGTGACGGGGATGCAATTTCAATCCCTGTGAAGGGATCGTTGAAGTTACCTGTACGTGATAGGTTACGTCGATATATAGCCCAATAGGAATTGCGCAAACTTGCTGGCTGTTTATAGTCGATGATGTTTACTCCGCTGTTTGTACCGAATATGAGTTCGAGGTCGCCATCGCCATCGATATCCCATATCATTACAGGTGACCATACACCATCTACCGGCATACGGGAGTGGAGCTGCCCAGTATTGAAGTTGACAATATCAATGTATGAGGTCTGTTTGAGTGGTACGACGATCTCGAGTGAATCATCACCGTCGATATCTGCGACAGCCGGTGGTAACAACGTATTACCTGCATTGTATGGGAAACCGTCCAATACATTACCCATGGGATCTATACACCACAACTCATTACCTGCAGCAAATAAGATGCGATACAAGCCACCTACTGTGATGACGGCAGGTTCGTATTTTATTTGCCCCCCTGTATCTATTGTATGTAATATGTTACCAGAGGCATCAACGATATAGAAGTTATGATTATCAGACCCTACAAGTATTTCAAGTTGACCATCACCGTTTATATCCGCCAGTACTGGGCTACCCCAGATGTGGCCACCAAGCGCTACAGGGAAACCTGCCACAATTGTAGCTGTGGATGTAACCGCGTAGAGGTTACCATCGTATGTACCGAAAATCATCTCTGGTGTATCGTCGTCGTTGATATCACCAACAGCTATGCTAGAAAGTATGTGATCACTTACTTCGATAGGGAAGCCGGGATAGTCGGTTGTGTCACCATCTCTTAACACGTATAGTTTATTGCCGTAGGTGCCGACGATGATCTCTTTGAGACCATTGTTATCGATATCTTTTACGGTAGGTGTACCTATGATGTAGTGGCCTAAATCTCTGTCACCAACAATTGAACCGTCGGTTTCCACTATGTAAAGGTGATGGTTTCTGCTACCAATCACTATCTCACAAGTTCCGTCGTTATCTATATCAGCTACTACGGGTGCAGTCCATATCTCGCCAGCTAAATCGACCGGCGAGCCAGTTTCGAGGTTACCTTCATAATCCCATATGTAGAGCTTACCATTAAGTGTGGGTGCGATTATTTCGGTTATACCATCGGTATCGATATCGGTGACGGCAGGGCTACCTTTTACACTGCTGCCGGTGGATTGTGGCCACCCTGCTTGGTATATTGTGAGTGTTAGTGTGAACTCAATTGTATCAAGGTATGGGTGGTTAGATTCGTTTGCGGTTAATATCAACATGGCTGATATGGAGCCAAGCTCAGCATCTGGGGTTGCCTGTAAATAGAATGGGTCGGGATTCGTTGTGGTTGCACCTGGTGGCAACGTGCCAAAATCTGCTATACTATCGGTAACTATGATGTCAGGGTGTGATACTACCAACCTGGCGGTTAGCTCTTCGGCGGGTTGCCAACCCTCTTCATTATGTAAGGTGACACGCAGTTCACCGGTTTCACCGGGATTAAATACGCCATCACCGTCACCAATGGCTTCACGTAGATCATAGCTCACCAGAACAATATGTGGATAAATTGTAGTGGCTATAGCTTTGTAGATGTTCACCCTACCGCTACCTAATAGCCCAACATAGTCGGGGTTGATATCGTCGATATTATCTGCGGTGTTTAATATTTGATTTTCTATCCATGTGTTGGATGAATCGATAAAAAATGACCAGAGTAAAGCGACTGCGGATGCAGCTACAGGTGATGCCATGGAGGTGCCATTCCATGCGACATAGCTACCGTACTCGGGGTAGATTGTACTCCAAATTGATACACCGGGCGCAGATAGGTTAACCCATATGCCGTAATTGGAGAACCACGCTTTGCGGTCACTTTGGTCAGTGGCTGCCACCCCTATGCAGTTATTATAAGCTGCAGGATAGAATGGTGTCGGCGCATCATCGTTACCTGCAGCTGCAACTATTATCGCACCGCATGAATCATGTGCAACGTTTATGACGTGTCGTCCAAAACCACTATATCTGCCACCCCAGCTGCAGTTGATCACACAGCGATAGCCGTTCAGATTTGCGGTATGTGCAGCGTAGAGTATACCGTCGTAACCGTTTACGATGGTGTCACCACCCACATAACATTTGACCGGCATTATCTTTACACTCCATGCGGTACTTGCTACACCGATACCGTTGTTGGTAACAGCAGAGCCGATACCTGCAACATGTGTACCGTGCATGTGACTACCATTGGTTCCGGCACCGGGTTCGCCTTCGGGATTGTTATCACCGCGACCAAAATCCCATCCTATTAAGTCGTCTACTTTGCCATTACCATCGTCATCAGTACCATTGAGGTCACCTGGATCGAGTATCCATTCACCATCTTCATACTCTATCGTGTGACCATCACCGTCGGCATCCTCGCCGGGGTTCTGCCAGATGTTATCTATGAGGTCGGGATGATCCCAATCAGTACCTGTGTCGATGACACCGATCACTACAGTAGTATCACCGGGAGTCGAATCCATGAGCAGATTGATGAATAAGTCCCATGCTAAATTGGCTTGTATTTTGGGTAGATGCCATTCCTGTGAGTAGCGGGGGTCGTTGGGCTCATATAGCAGATGGAGAATGGGTTCGACCTCTGCACGAATTATATGTGGATCGTTATTAAAATCGTGTACGATTTTTTCAATAGGTGTTTTGCTTTCGATGTATAATCTGTAGATCTTGGATAGATACACAGGGCCATCGTGATCCTCAGGTGAAGCTGATGTGAGCCACTTCTCCATACGTGTAACCCTGTAGAGGCAGGCGAGCGAATCAAATGGCATAATGTTAAGTTGAACGATACCAGCAACTTTATTGATGTCGAACTCTACATCTTTTCTGAAGGCTACAAGTAACCTATCACTGTAATGATCACCCACCGACAGTAATAGAAATGCAAACCATAACATTGTGCCTCCTGCTAACGTTTAGAATATAGTAAAGACTTGTGGGTTATCAACCCAATAATAGCCAATGCGTACTTGTTTAATGATATCATCCATACATCGAGTAATACCCACTTTACATTTTAGCAATTAGGTTAATTTATAATCAGATAGGAGGTTATGATGCGTGAGATAAGAGAGTGGTTACCACGTGAGTTTAGTTCGATACTTGATGAGTTTCGTAGGCTCGATAGATTGTTGAAGGACTTTTGGGGTAGCCATCCAGAGGTTATGAGTGAAGTAGAATGGCGACCTGCCATGGACTTAGAGGAGACTGATGACGATTACATTGTGCAGGTGGAATTACCTGGGCTTAAGAAGGAAGATATTGAAATCAGTGTGAGTGAGGATCATCTTACAATCAAAGGTGAACGTAAACGCGAGAAAGAAGAAAAGGGTAAACGCTACCATAGGATTGAGCGCTGGTATGGTAAGTTTGAACGTACGGTAAGGTTTCCGACGAAGGTCGACCCCAACAAGGCAAAAGCTGAATATAAAGCGGGTGTATTGAGGGTTACGTTACCTAAACTGGAAAGGGCCAAACCACATCGTATTGAAATAAAGGTAGAAGAGTGATGGCACAGCAGCCAGGGGCGGGGGGATGGGTAGCTTTCCTCCCGCTCATACTTATTTTTATTATCCTTTACTTGTTCATGATACTGCCGCAACAACGTATGATGCGCAAGAAGCAACAGATGTTGCAGAGTCTAAGGAAGGGCGACCGTGTCGTCACTAATGGTGGGTTACATGGGCAGATCACTGCGGTGAAGGATAAAACTGTGAAAATAAAGATTGCACCTAATGTAGAGATTACAGTCGAGAAGGACTCTATCTCACGCGTGGTTAAACCGGTTGAAAGTGGCTAAAATAGTCTTCTTTGGTACAGGTAGGTTTGGTGCACTTGTACTCGAACAGTTAGCGTGTAGGCAGCCAGTATCGTTGGTTATAACCACATGTGGTAAAAGTTGTACATCAGAGGTGGGGGGTATCGCAGCTTCAATGGGGATTAAGACCATAGCCATAGATGATCCACATAAAGAGGAAGTGCTTGCACTTATCAGAGAAGTGGCGCCAGACTACCTTGTGTTGGCAGATTATGGTAAGATACTTAAACGTAAGGTGTTGGAGCTCGCAAATAGGAGGTTGAACGTACATCCGTCACTTTTACCTAAATATAGAGGTGCTGCCCCTATACAATGGGCTATAATAAATGGTGAGGAAAAGACTGGTGTCACAATATTGGATATAGCACCGAAAGTGGATGCCGGCGATATATATGCGCAGGTGGAAGTAACCATCGAGCCACACGAAACGTACGGGGAACTACGTGAGCGGTTGGGAAGGATTGGTGGCAACCTACTCGTAGATACACTCGAGAAGATAGATAGAGATGAAGTAACCCCTACACCGCAGGATGAAAGTATGGCTACATACGCACCAAAGATAAAAGATGAGACAGCGAGGATAGATTGGCACAAACCTGCACGCACTATATTCAACCTTGTAAGAGGGTTGAACCCACAACCTGGTGCATACACGTATTTTCGAGGTAGGCGGTTGAAGATATGGAAAGCGCTACCCAAGGAAAGCGATGGTGATGTAACGGCTGGCACAGTGATCAGTGTGAAACCTGAGCTTGCTGTACAGACTGGTGATGGTATATTGGTGATACATGAATTGCAACCTGAGTATCGTAAGGTTATGGATGCGATTGCCTTTATTAATGGGTATCGACCTCGAGTGGGTGAGGTATTGGGTTGATGTGTGGTATTGTGGGGGTGATCAAACGTAAAGCCAATAATGTAGCGAAAGATTTGTATTTTGGGTTGCTGGCGATACAACATCGTGGACAAGATGCATCAGGTATGCTTGTGTGTACTGAACGTAAGTGTTATTTGAAGAAAGGTAACGGCCTTGTGACCTCATTATTTAACGAAGAGCTTATGTTCCAATTACCCGGGTATATGGGAATTGGACATGTGAGGTACCCAACGATCGGGTTGGGCAAAGAGGAAGAGGCACAACCTTTCTTTATAAAAGAGGTGGGTGTTGGGTTAGCGCATAACGGGAATTTGCTTAATTACTTTCAACTACGGGAACAACTGGTATCGAAAGGGGTGAAGTTTTTGAGCTCATCGGATGGTGAATTGCTGTTACAATTATTTATGGTTAACTATGAAGGTGATCCATTTGAAACAGCTAAAAAGGTTATGGAGGTAGCACGTGGTGCATTTTCCATTGTCATGTGTATTAAGGATAAGGGGCTGATG
This sequence comes from uncultured bacterium, assembly GCA_965612795.1. Taxonomy (GTDB): domain Bacteria; phylum Hydrothermota; class UBA3073; order NMUJ01; family NMUJ01; genus NMUJ01. The sequence continues at coordinate 8,925 of CBFDTI010000025.1, forward strand.
GCGATAAGGGATAGGTTTGGTTTTAAGCCACTCGTTTTGGGTGAAAAGGATGGTGATTATATGATGACATCTGAAAGTGTGGCGCTCGATATTTTGCAATATAGGTTAGTAAGAGATGTTAAGCCGGGCGAGGCGATACTTATTACACCTAAAGGTGAAATAATTGCGAGACAACTCTATCCGGCTATACCTCGTTACTGTATATTCGAGTATGTGTACTTTGCGAGACCTGATTCGGTAATCAATGGTATACCAGTGTATAAAGCGCGATATAGGTTAGGGGTTAACCTGGCTAAAGAGGTTGAGAAACTGGGTATAAAACCAGATGTGGTAATACCTGTACCTGATACTGCAAGGACGGCGGCTTTCGCTATCAGTGAATATCTGGGTGTACCTTACAAGGAGGGACTTATCAAGAATCGCTACATAGGGCGTACATTTATAATGCCAAGAGACGAAAAACGTATGGAGAGGGTAAAAGTGAAGCTCAACCCTGTACGCTATGAGATTGAGGGTAAAAAGATATTACTCGTAGATGACAGTATCGTACGGGGTAACACATCACGTGCGATAATACAGTTGGTACGTCAAGTTAACCCAACCGCTGTGTACTTTGCATCAACAGCACCACCGCTTAAGTATCCATGTTATTATGGGATAGATATGCAGACACGACGTGAGTTCATAGCTAAGGATAAAAGCGTGGACGAGATACGTAAAGTTATAGGGGCGGATGTGCTGGTGTACCAAACATTAAATGGACTGGTGGAGGGTGTAGACGGTGATGCTACATTTTGTACCGCATGTTTTAATGGTGATTACCCAATACCTCCGCGTGAAGAGGAAATAGAATGTATCGAACGGCAACGGCTCGATATCGGTAAATGAGAATATATCCTGAGTGTATACCGTGTTTCTTTAGACAGGGGTTGGTAACAGCAAGTAAAGCTACTGATGACAGAAAGAAGTTGATAGAGGTTATGTTACTCATAGCAGAAAAGTTACCGGAGCTTGTGGAGCTACCCACACCTACACATGCGGGTAAGTTCATACATAGCATACCAAGAAGAATGTGGGGGATACATGATCCTTATAAACAGGATAAGGAACGTTTTATAAAAATGATGCTCGATATTTACCCAAGGATAAAGGTGTGGGTGGGTGACAACCTACAACGTGCGTTGAAGGTAGCAGCTTCCGGTAATGCGATAGATTTTGCTACATTAGGTGAGGATAGGATCATGGCGGAATTGCAAGATATTGGTGAACGCGAATTCAAGCGTATGGAGTATGATAGGTTTGTGAAGGAACTCGAAAACTGTAAGATGTTGCTATACTTAGCGGATAATGCAGGTGAAACAGTATTTGATAAGCTATTGATCGAAGTACTTAAGCTACACTACCCACAGATTGAAGTCCTTTATGCGGTTAGGGGGTATCCTACCATCAACGATGCGGTATATGAAGATGCGATAGCTTCTGGTATAGATGAGGTGGCTAAGATTATTGATAGTGGATGCGAAGCACCTGGCATAATATTGGAAGATTGTAATGAAGGGTTTCGCAAAATTTTCTATTCATCCGACACTATAATCAGCAAGGGACAGGGTAACTTCGAGGCATTATCAGAGGTTAAAGCACCAATATATTTCCTGCTACAGATAAAATGTGCCCCCGTAGCCCACTACATGGGAATGGAAGTGGGTTCGTTGCTGTTCTTCAGAACCAGTAATGGGTAATTGACAATATCGGGAGGGATTAGAATAGGATGCGTATATATGCATATCCTAGGTTATATGAGTTGGGGTTTCATTTACCACCGTTGCTTGTGTGGAGGTTAGCCGTAGAGCGAAGGATTTTGCAGAAAATCAAGCCATTACAACCACAGAGAATATTGGAGGTAGCGTGTGGGGCAGGGCATTTCACACGTAAGTTGAGGGAGAGCTTCCCATGGGCTGAAATATTTGCGGTTGATATATCGGAAAAGATGATACGCTATGCAAGCGACAGGGTTGCGGGGGTGAAGTTTAAGGTGGCAGATTTTTGGACACTTGAAGGTAAATATGATCTGATAGTGGTGATTGGGTTGTTCCCATACGTGAAGGATATAAGAAGGGGTATCGAAAAGATAGTCTCGTTACTTTGTACCCATGGTAAGGCATATGTGACGGTTGCGGGACCTAATCTATACACGTATTTGCATAGAGTATGGAGTAGGTTGGTGAACCGAACGCCAACCTATACTCATAAACCGTGTACAAGGGTGGAGGTGATCGAACCTACCACTGGGACGTACCTTATGGAGATTCAGGCAATTCCATGAACATGACAATGGAATTCGGGTTGACTGTCCTTATATTTCCCATAATTTACTATAATGGGCGGATAGCTCAGGTGGTGAGAGCGCCTGCCTTACAAGCAGGAGGTCGGAGGTTCGAGTCCTCCTTCGCCCATTTTTTATTTGAAGGGTGGGGGTAATATGCCTATAAGGCGACATGAGCGGTTTGGCCACTTAGAGGATCCCTACAGTGTAGGATATAGAGATCCAACCATATGTCCCACGTGTAAGCTAATCTATCATAATAAGCATTGGTTCTGGGACGATGAATTGCTACAACAATTAGAAGACAAAGCCAGGAAGGGTGAAATAGAAATTTATCGTAGGGATTGCCCTGCATGTAGGAGGATAAAAGAGCATTACCCCATGGGTATAGTGAAGGTGCGTGGCGAATTCTGGAAGGAGCATCGGGATGAAATTTTCAACCTCATACGTAATGAAGAAAAGCGTGCACAGAAGGTGAACCCACTCGAACGTATCATAAAGATGGAGGAGATTGAAGGTGAGCTCATCATAGAGACAACCTCGGGGGTGCTCGCACATAGGATAGGGAACGCACTTGAGAAATCATATAAGGGTAAGAGTACATACCATCTGTCAGAGGATCAGAAGTTGCTACGTGTTGAATGGGAAAGGTAGAAACGTGGCCGGGGCGTGGCTCTTTTGTGCTTGCCGCTATAGGATCAGCTATTGGGTTGGGTAATGTATGGCGATTCCCTTTCATAGCCTATAAGTACGGAGGGGGTGCGTTCATACTGGTGTATTTGGTGAGCTTATTCATCATCGGTATACCCATACTTATACTGGAGTTTGCGCTCGGTTATCACTTCAAGAGTAGTGCACCGGGTGCGTTACGACGTATAAGTCCAAGATGGGAATGGTTGGGTTGGTTCGCATTACTTGCAGGGTTTGGTGTCGTAAGCTATTACGTGGTGGTTATGGGATGGGCTGCTAATTACTTTGTGTATTCAGCGAACCTCGCATGGGGTGAGAATACGGAAAGCTTCTTCTTTAAGAAGGTATTGAATCTATCCAATAACATATTTAGTATTGGGACTATAAGGTTAAATATCCTTCTGGGGCTTATTGTCTGCTGGGTATGGATACTGTTATCAATATGGAAAGGACCATTAACTGTAGGTAGGGTAGTGTATGTCACCGTGACAGTACCATGGCTCATATTGATAGTGTTTGTGATACGTGGGGTGACGTTACCGGGTGCTATAGAGGGGTTGAAGTATTACCTTACACCTAACTTTGCACAACTTAGGAATCCAGAGCTTTGGCATGCAGCGTTTAGCCAGATATTCTTTACGTTGACGATAGGGTTTGGGGTGATGATCGCATATGCGGCATTTTTACCACCTAAATCTGACATAGTCAACAATGCATTACTTATTGCGTTGGCGGATGCACTTACAGCTTTTATTGCGGGGATTGCGGTGTTTGCGACACTCGGTTATCACTCGTATATGATAGGTAAACCAGTGAGTGAGGTTGCAAAAGGGGGGCCTTCGCTTGCTTTTGTGGTTTACCCGATGATAATCAACTCGTTGCCAGGAGCGAAGCTTTGTGGGTTGCTGTTTTTTGCGATGTTACTTACGTTGGCGGTGGATTCCGCATTTTCGTTGGTAGAAGCAATATCGGCAGGGGTGATGGAACGGTTCGGGTGGCGTAGGTGGAGGGTTAATGTAGGTATTATGATTGTTGGTATACTGGTAGGCCTTATATACACAACGAGTGCGGGCTTGTACTGGTTGGATGTGGTGGATCATTTTGTCACACATTTGGGGTTATTCTCAGTGGCACTTCTACAATGTATAGCAGCGGGATATTTCTACTCGTTACATACTTTAAGGGTGAGCATAAATGAACATTCTGATATTAAGCTGGGTAAATCTTGGGAATATATCATAAAGTACCTTGTGCCACCGGTTTCGATGTTTCTACTGGTATGTTCGCTAAGGAAGGACGTAATTTCGCCATATGGGGGGTATCCAGGGCTGGCTACGTTTTTGGGAGGGTGGCTTCCAATATTTCTATTTGTGATAATCTCAATAGTGTTGGCAAGGATTGCCCAGAGGAGAGATGCAGGTAGCTTCACTTCGTAAAGCGTATGGTGAAACATTGGTTGAACTGGGTAGAAAGAACAAGAAGATTGTGGTACTGGATGCAGATTTGGCCAAATCCACACATACGTATATGTTTGGTGAGGTTTTCCCGGATAGGTTCTTCGATATGGGTATATCTGAACAGGATATGATAGCGACTGCGGCTGGACTTGCTGCCTCGGGTAAGATAGTGTTTGCAAGTACGTTTGCAGTATTTGCTACGGGTAGGGCTTGGGATCAGATCCGCATACAGATTGCGTATTCGCAGAATAATGTGAAAATTGTAGCCACACATGGTGGTATATCCGTGGGTGAGGATGGGTACACACATCAGGCTATCGAGGATATAGCACTTATGCGGGTATTACCTGGTATGCGTGTGATTGTACCAGCAGATGCTAACGCTACACGTGCAGTTATAGAGAAGGTGGCAGATGTGCCAGGTCCATTTTATGTAAGGCTGACAAGACCACCATTACCTATAATATACGAGGAGGTACCAGACGTTGACATTGGCAAGAGTATCATCTTAAAGGAAGGTAAAGATGTAACCCTTATAGCTATAGGGGCGATGGTGTATCAGGCGCTTGAAGCTGCTAAAATGCTGGAGACAATGGGGGTTTCAGCAAAGGTTATCGATATGATGAGTGTTAAACCATTAGATGAAGAGGTGTTGGTTGAGGCTGCACACACAACGCGTGCTATTATAACGTGTGAAGACCATAGTGTGATCGGTGGGTTAGGTAGTGCGGTAGCTGAGGTGTTGGGCGAAAAGATACCCACCCGAATGTACAGAGTAGGTATAAGGGATACATTTGGTGTATCGGGTAGCCCTGACGAGCTGTACGAAAAGTTTCAGCTTAAAGCCAAATATATCGTTGAAAAGGTGACACAATTGTTATGAAGATAGAATTACGTGAGGTGTCGTACCCACCCATTGTTAAGCTTAATCTTAAATTGGAGGTGCCATATATCTATGTGAAGCCCACGGGTGAGGGTAAGTCAACATTCTTGAAGCTTATATACGGTGAGTTATTACCGGAAGAGGGCGAGGTACTGGTTGACGGTATCTCCACAAGGAATGTGAGGTTTGCCACCCTTCGTCAAGCTATAGGGTATAGTGGGGAAAAGGATCTATTTATAGAGGAGAATACGTTGGATGAGCACCTGGAGTTACTGTCCTTGCTGAACAAGAATGTTTGGGAGGAAGCGGAGCGGTTGATGGTTAAATTTGGGCTCAGTGTACGCCGAAATTATATGTTGTGTGAGATATCGAAAAGGGAGCGCGAAAAGTTCAAACTGATTGTTGCTATACTTAAAGGTGAAAAGTTAATATTGCTGGATGAGCCGTTTCTTTACCTTACAACTGATGAGAAGGTCAAACTATGGCATATTCTGGCAAAGAAATGGGATAATGGTGTGCTATGGGTTATAACACAGAACCAGCATAGATGAGGGGCGCAACTTATCTGTTGATAGGGATTAGCCTCACGGTGTCGATGATTGTTTTGAATGTTGGTGGATACATTCGTGAAAGTGATGTGAAGCTCGAAATATACGTGGATACAATTGCAGCATGGGTCGATAGTATCATAATGGGTGAGTATGTGAAAGGTAAGGAGATACTTACACCTGAGGAGAACATGCAGATATTCATGCAGGAGCTGGCAGCAGAGGGTGTCTACCTGGAACATATATCCGCAAGTATCTTTCCATATACTGTTAAGATATACATGCGACCAGAGTGGATACTCTGTAAATCCGGTAGAATATGGTTGGATAGCTTACGCAAACGTACAGAGTTGGGCGTCGATAAGTCTTATGAACAGTTGTTGCGGTTGCGTAAAGTTTTCTGGGGGTTCTTCATACTGAATGTGGGACTGTTTTTTCTCACATTTGTTGCTACCACTAACTTGCCACGTATACATTACGATACTGTGAAATTGCTCAAGTTTTGGGGTATACCTTCGCATAAGATTACGTTACATCTATGGCGGATTGAAGGAATGCGGTTGATATTGGCAATTTTATGTTTGTTCGGGGTGCTGTATTTTGCGTATTTTTTCTATTTACCGGATTTTGTATGGCTTAAATTTTTATCCATTAAATACAGTTTATTTGTGGTAATTTGTTGGATTATCGGGTTTCAAATAGGGATAAAAAGAGTGTATTGGGAAGATTAATTGTGGGAATTACACTTGACGATCGGAATTATCTTCTATATTTAATTGGGTGTGGGGGGTCGTCCAATTGGCAGGACACGGGACTCTGGATCCCGGAATCGGGGTTCGAATCCCTGCCCCCCAGTGAGGAGGCATTATGGAAGATAAATTTTCGGAACTTGCCCGTAAATTACGTCCCTCCCCCATACGTGAGTTGCTGAGACTTATAAACGAACCTGACATAATATCGTTTGCAGGTGGGATACCGGATCCTACGTTATTTCCTATAGACCTCATGTGGGAAGTTACGCAGCAGATACTTGAGAATGAAGGTGACAAGGCCTTACAGTACGGGCCAAGTGATGGCGATATTGGGCTACGTGAAGAGATAAGCAAGTGGCTCAAAGAGAAGGAAGGTGTAGATATCCCAGTCAACAGGATATTACCGACTACGGCGTCACAGCAGGGGCTCGATCTCATCGGTAAGATATTTATAAACCCTGGTGATTATGTGATAGTAGGGTTACCTACATATTTGGGTGCATTGACGGCATTCAGTGCGTATGGGGTACAGTTTATTGGTATACCGCTGGATGATGAGGGTATGCAGGTTGATCTCATCCCGGAGAAGCTTAAGAAGTTACGACGTGCACAGAAGAGGGTTAAATTCGTCTATGTGGTACCTGATTTCCAGAACCCAGCTGGTGTGACGATGAGCCTACAACGTAGGAAGCGATTGATAGAGATTGCGGAAAAGTACGATTTCCTCATAGTAGAAGATACCCCATATCGGGAATTGAGATATTCTGGCAAACATGTCCCACCATTTATAGCTTTGGGGCCTGAAGAACGTGTTATCTCACTTTATAGTTTTAGCAAAATCTTATTCCCAGGGTTGAGGGTTGGATTTGTGATAGCTGCACCCAATGTGATACGCAAACTTATACTCGCTAAGCAAGCAGCTGACCTATGTTCACCGGTGATCACACAGTTTGTGGTACGTGAGATACTCAAACGTCGTGATGCATTTAAACGTCACATAATGCGACTCGTAGTACGTTACAGGGATAAGCGTGATGCTATGCTATCTGCGTTGGTGAAATATTTTCACAATATACGTGGGGTGAAATGGACAAAACCGGAAGGTGGGCTATTTCTGTGGTTAACGTTTCCGGAGGGGGTAGATACTGAGAAGATGTTTCCCAAGGCGCTTGAAAATAAGGTGGCATACATCATAGGGGCAGCATTCCATTTTGATGGCAGTGGTAAAAACACGGCACGCCTTAATTTCTCGTATCCGACGATGAAGCAAATCGATGAAGGGATACAACGGTTGGGCAAGGTTGTGGAAGCTGAGCTACGTGAACTGGAACGCAAGAAACGCATTAAGCTAACAGTTTAGCATTAATCTCATAGTCGAAAGCAGCGATAACTTTGACTTTTTCAATAGAACCCGGTTGAGTATCACCTTCTACGTAGATTGTGCTGTCGACCTCGGGACATTCATACTCTGAATGTGCACGAAATGTGTTAGCCTCCAGAGGTTCGTCGATTATAACCTCCAAAGTACTACCTATTAACTTGTTATTGATAGCAGCAGCTTTTTCACGTGCTATCTCCATCAATATGCTGGTTCGATCGCCTATCACCTCCTTAGGTAATTGTGGCAGCTCAGCTGCTAAGGTGTGGGGTTCGCATGAGAATGGGAACACGTTTATGTGCCTAAAAGGTGAATTCACGAGAAATTCTATTAGGTCATCGAATTCCGTATCAGTTTCAGTGGGGAAACCAGCAATAATATCTGTACGTAGGGATAAGGAAGGGCCAGATCGTGCTATGGTATCGAGCAACCTATCTATATCCTTACGTGACATCTGACGGCCCATCAACTTCAATATTCGGGTGGATACATGTTGTATAGGGAT
>CBFDTI010000026.1:0-17139 GCA_965612795.1 uncultured bacterium
GGCTTGATTATCCTAACTTTCGGGAAATACGCATTACCTATGGTATCACGGGCTTCCTCATCCAGTAATATCTTATCGTAGGGTATGCCGTTCGTTATCGCATATTCTTGCATCGCACGTGCCTCAGTAATTGGTGGTTTATAGGTATACATGAAGCTCCATGCACCTGAAAATATTATATACTCTGCAACACCTTCTTTGAAGAGTTCCACAGCTTTATCCACTCGCTGTAAACTGGTAGGTTTAAGCTTACCGTACTTATCAATGCCACCACCGGGCACTACGAGTACATCAACCCTCATGGTAACTTGAGTATACGTTCTACGGGGTAGATCACCATCTCTTCAGGCTTCTTACCTATAAGATATGCGAGCACATCGAACGCGTTCAATCTCCCTATCGTCATCCTTATATGTAGGTTACCGTCTTTCAATTCCATGCGCCTGACACTCGCACGTAGGTTAAGCCTCTTATCTCTTTTGTTCACCCATATTCCCCTCGTGTGCATGAACTGCTTAATAATGGTGGGTTCCAGCTTTATTCCGTACACTACATATTCTGCCTCATTGAATAACTGAAACAGCGACGTATGATCCGTACCCGGCATAACCTTTACGTCAAATACCTTAAATCCCTTTGGCAATTTGCGGTTCACAAGATACACTACATCACCGGGCGGTTCGTTTACCACCACATCCATATACTCCGTATATGAGAACATACCAAACGGCAACGGCGGTCCAAACGCCACCCTTGGGTGTGGCCTATAGCCTTTCGTAAATGCTACTGGTAGCTTCGCACGTAATAACGCCCTTATCATCGTACGAGTAGTATCGAGGTGCCCCACCCACCTAAGTTCGGGTTCCTTGCCATATCGTATACGTAAGGTATAGACCACGGAGGAGGTTGCAATTTTTATTGGTCGTCTACCATAGACTATATTCCCCTTGGGTGGCGATTTTTCCAACCTTAATGGTACGGGGGATATCTCTTCACATACACCACACCCATAGCATCCTTGTATCCTGCAATCGGGTGTCTCGTCGGTTCCGTCACTTTCTTTAATGAGAAATTCACGTTTCACACCCACATCTATGTAGCGCTCCCATGGTAATAATTCATCGACTTTCAACTCGCTTGTATAACGTGAGGGGTCAACCCCTATCTTGGTAAATGCTTCCTCCCATATATGAAAGTCGAACCTACCCTCTTCACTGATTGTGATACCTGCTTTAGAGACCTCAACAATGGCGGGTGCAACTTTTTCGTCACCACGTCCCAATACAGTCTCTATATAGCTTATGTCTGGGTTACGATAGTGTACTTCAATCCCACGCTTCCCTTTGAATGTAACCCGTATATGTCTGGCTTTATTTAATAACTCCTTTCTATCGCCAAACATCTTCCATTGAAACGGCGTAAATGGTTGTGGCACGAACGGCGATATCGATACTTTCACCTGTTTCGGATGTGCTATGGCTGCTATTCTACGGATAAGCTTGACAATACCTTCTATATCTTCCCACTCCTCACCCGGTAACCCTATCATAAAGTATAGCTTGACATGTGTAATATTATAGTCGACTGCGATTTCAACCGACCGTAAAATGTTATCTTCGTTTATCTGTTTGTTGACAATCTTACGTAACCGCTCCGTACCTGCTTCGGGTGCGATAGTTATGCCACCTGTTAAGTATGGCGCAATCTCACGTGTAATTGCGTCACCACGTAACGATGGTAATGATAACGGAATATGTGGGTATTTTCTGGCCACCTGTTTGATGAGATCTTCGCAGCTAGAATAATCTGATAACGACAATGCTAACAACGAAACCTCATTGTAACCGGTTTCCAACAACCCCACATCTATCAGTTTGATGATCTCAGCTATATCTCTCTCCCTATATGGACGTGTCACCATACCCACTTGACAGAACCTACATCCGCGTGTACAGCCGCGGCTCACCTCGATTATCAACCTATCATGTGTTGTCTCCACCAATGGTACTATTAATTTAGGTGCTACTGGCATCTCCTTCGCATATACACGTTTAGCTTTATTCCCTATACTTGGTACCCATACACCCTCGATCTGGGCTGCCTCCTTATGAAGTTCGTCCCGTGTTATCTCGTGTTTTGACCACGCTTTAAGTAATGGTATTATTCGTGGTATGAGAGGTTCCGCCTCCCCTATAAGAAATAGGTCAAAAAACGGCGCTATAGGTAATGGGTTGACTACGGCGATACCGCCACCTATGACGAGCGGCCCGTCACGTCGGTCGGCCCGCCACACTGGTATACCCCCTAGCTCCAACATCTTAACTATATTGGGATACAGCAAGGGATACGGTATCGAGAAAAATATAACATCAAATTCATCGAGCGGTCTACGTGACTCTAGGGAGACCAACTTCATATTATGATTTTTCAGCACATTCATCATATCATCAGCTGGCAAGAATACACGTTCACATAAGGTTTCAGTATCACTATTAAGTAGGTTATACAGTATATGGATCGCTAAGCAGCTCATACCTACCTCATATAGATCGGGATAGGCGACCACCGCACGTAATATAGTCTTATCCCAATCTTTATGCACACTATGCCACTCGTGATTTAGATACCTACCGGGTTTATCAACCTGAGACAGGATATTATCCCACACAATTAATGATAACACACTATCATTACGGTCAATTTAGCCTCCTGCTGTAATATTGACCGTCCAGATTTAGCGTTATTCTCTATAAGGATGAAGGTACTATGGAACGCATAGTATGGGGTGCATCCTTCGTTCGAACTTTCCTGATCTGTAAACATGCCAACCATCAATACTTAATGGGCGAATATCAGCTAGGTATAAATCTCACACTTTGATGGCATTGCAACCGCTACTCATCCAGCGTCGTCATCTCATAGAAAGTAAATTACGCGAATACTTGGATAAACACTGGATAGGTGAAGATCCTACGCTTAAACAATCACTCAAAGATTTCGTACTACGTGGCGGCAAGCGGTTACGACCGTTTCTGTTGATAGAAGCCTATCGAGGTGTCACCGGCAAGGAAGACGATGATATAGTGACTGCATCATTGATAGTTGAATTCACTGAGGGGTCGCTTCTCATCCATGACGATATCATCGATCGTGACACCGTACGACGTGGTGGCCCTACCTTACACAAAGTGATGGAATCCCTACTGGGTGATGCACACTTTGGTATAAGTTCAGCAATCGTGGGTGGTGATCTACTTTTAATACAGAGTATTAAGCCGTTGCTGGATACGAGGTTCCCGGAGTCTACCAAACTGCATGCGTTGGAATGCTGGCTATCTGCACTATCACAGTGTTATTTTGGCCAGATATACGATATTACTCTGATGCAAAAAGAGAAGCTGGATGAATCCGACTACTTTCACATGGTGGATCTCAAAACCGTAAGTTATACAACATTTGCCCCAATAATGATAGGTGCAATACTTGCAGGTGCGGATGAGCACACCAAATCCTGCTATAAAGAATATGCACTTTACCTTGGACGTGCATATCAGGTGAAAGACGACCTGTTAGGCATATGGGGTAACCCTAGTGAGACAGGTAAACCTGCCGATTCTGATATCAAAGAAGGTAAACGCACACTACTTTATATCTATGCAATTAACCATTTATCCACTGAAGATAGGAAATGGTTTCAACACCATTGGGGTAACCCCAATCTTACGGCTGCTGATGTGGCCAAAGTGAAGCAATTACTCGAAGATGTAGGTGCACGCAAATACACAGAAGAATGGCTCACTAAGCTTACTTCACATGCGTTATCAGTTATCGACAATATGCCAATTATAGAGGAATCAAAAACTGTCTTCCGTGAGCTGACAGAATTTATTGCGACACGATCTTATTAAAATCCCTACCTGTAAGCCTGTTGTAAGCTTCAACATATTTTTGATAGGTCTGCTTGACTATCTCTTCAGGCAATTCAGGTGGTGCAGAGTTTTTATCCCATACTGTTGTGAGATAATCACGTACAAATTGTTTGTCAAAACTCACCTGTGGTTTGCCCGGTTCGTACTCATCGCGTGCCCAGAAACGTGACGAATCTGGTGTCAACACTTCATCTATAATTGCGAGTTCACCATCTATCCACCCAAATTCTAACTTCATATCCGCTATTATGATACCACGCTCATATGCGTATTGATGTGCTTTCTCATAGATTTCAATACTTTTATCACGCAAATACTCCGCGTTTCCCCAACCTATCATCTCCGCCAATGTCGCAAAAGAAATTGGCTCATCGTGCCCTACAGTCGCCTTAAGTGTGGGTGTAAAGATTGGATGTTCGAATTTATCCGCTTCACGTAAACCTGATGGCAACTTCATACCCCATACTGTACCGGTTTGTACATATTCCTTCCATGCAGCACCCGCTAGGTAACCACGTACTATGAACTCCACAGGTATGGCTACGGCTTTCTTAACAAGCATTGTTCGTAACCGATATTCTGGTGGAAGGAATCGCAACTCTACCTTCACGTGATGGTTAGGCATCACGTCTTCTAAGAAATTGAACCAGAATATCGTCAATTGGGTCAAAATTTCACCCTTATGAGGTATAGGGGTAGGTAATACCCAATCAAATGCCGAAATACGGTCAGTTGCTACAATGATCAACTTATTTTCACCAAACCTATAAACATCACGCACTTTACCGCGCTTATATAACGGATATGGTAGATTAGTCTCGACTATAGGGGACACGGTTACCTCGGATAACCGACACACACTATATATATGGGGGTCTCTTCGCAGGTGACCACCTTTTGTACCTCATCGTCATAAAACGCTCCTATCGGGACAGAACCCAACCCCAACGCTACTGCTTGCAGGAGTATATTTTGTGCAGCATGCCCTGCTTCCATATAAACGTAACGGATACCACGTTCACCGTACCTACGTGTGGTACGTTCGAACCTTGCAGTTATAACTATAGACATGGCAGCACTACTAACCCAAGGCTGGTTCAATGCTGCGCGTGCAAGCGCTAGCCGATGGTCACCTTCCCTTACACGTACTAATTTGTGTTCCTCAGGTATATATCGGAAGATACCATCTGGTATTACGATATACAATACAAGCGGATACGTAGCACCTGCAGATGGTGCTGCACGGAACCCTCGCACAGTATCTGTTATACCCTGTGCTGCCCACAACAGTTGCCCTATTTGTTCGAGTGCCAGCGTATCTGATGTAAATTCACGTATTGAGCGCCGCTCATATATTGCATGTTCGAGCGCAAACTCGCTTTCCAATCGCGGTGGCGGTAACGCTACTTCAGCAGCTAACATTATCACTCCTCATATTTACTCACCAGTATAACTGCATTATGGCCACCAAAGCCAAACGAATTCGATATTGCATGCCGTACCTTCATATTACGTGCACCATCTGGTACATAGTCGAGGTCACATTCAGGATCGGGTTCTTCCAAATTGATCGTTGGATGTACTTTATCCTCCTTAACACTCAATATGGTAGCAATGAGTTCAACTGCACCTGCTGCACCAAGCAGATGGCCGGTCATCGACTTTGTGGACGATATCGCCACCTTATATGCGTGATCACCGAGTGCCTTTTTGATCGCTATAGTCTCTATTTTATCGTTCAAGGGTGTAGATGTACCATGTGCATTTATGTAGTCAATCTCGTTCGGTTTGACTCCTGCCTTATCTAGTGCCCTCTTTATTGCGTATGATTGACTTTCGGCAGTAGGATCTGGTGCAGTGACATGGTACGCGTCTGCAGTCGCTGCATAGCTTCTGATTTCGGCATAGATTTTTGCGCCTCTACGACGTGCATGATCAAGCTCTTCCAACACCAGTATACCTGCGCCTTCGCCTACAACAAACCCATCACGATTCTTATCAAATGGTCGTGATGCCTTTTCTGGTTCATCATTACGTGTGGAGAGTGCCTTCATGTTAGCAAACCCTGCTATAGATAACGGAGTTACTGGTGCTTCTGCACCACCAGCAATCATAACATCGGCATCACCACGTTTGATGAGTTCAAATGCTTCACCGATCGCATGTGCAGACGAGGCGCATGCTGATACAACACTGTAGTTGGGCCCCTTCATCCCCCACCTGATCGCTACATCACCACTGGCTACATTTACGATCATCATCGGTATGAAGAATGGACTGACCCTAGTGGGCGATTCCAACAACCGCATGTGCTGTTTCTCCCATAACTCTAACCCTCCTATACCGGATGAGATTAATACACCTACCCTATAGGGATCTTCGGTTTCCATGTTCAACTGAGCATCTTCTATTGCTTCCTTAGCTGCTTGTATTGCGAAGATGTTAAATAGGTCCATACGCCTTAACTCCTTGGGTGATATGATAGAGGGGGGGGCGAAATTGCGTACCTCAGCTGCTATCTTCACACTAAAATTGGATGCATCAAACCTAGTAATGTAACCCACACCGTTCTTACCTGCAAGTAAATTCTGCCAATAAGTACGTACATCATTACCTATAGGAGTAACAGCACCTAATCCTGTGACAACTACACGTCTCACTGTACCTTAGGAAAGCTTTTGAGCAAGATAATCTATAACCTTGCCAACGGTTTCCAGCTTACCAGCCTCTTCGTCTGGTATCTCGATATTGAACGTCTCCTCCACACCCATCAGCAACTCAACCGTATCCAGTGAGTCAGCTCCCAGATCTTTTATAAAATGTGCATCCTCAGTTACTGCACTTGGATCAACTCCCAACTTCTCAATGATGATATCCACTACTTTCTGCTTGATCTCGTCACGCGTCATACCGCCTCCTTTTCATTCAATTTTATGCTTACGGATAAATTGTCAATCGTCAACCTCATTCTTCAAAAGTAACTTTCGTAAACTCATTTTACTATCACCAGCTTCTGAACAACCTCTTTATATTGGGTTTGTACTTTTACGAAATATATTCCAGATTTAGGCCTCCAATCAAGTTCAATCTCATGTAGGCCACCCGTTAACCATAACGGCCCTATTTCCCTGATTTTTCTACCAAACGCATCGTAAATCGCTAAGCTGATGCGTTCAGGTGCAGTAAGCTGTATAACCACTGTATTGGGAGGGTTGAAGCTCACCCATTTCCCACAGTTGATGCACGGGTAACGATCGTATTCCTCCAAAACACCCATATATTCCATAGGTACGGCTATAATCGGTACAAATGTTACGGGTAACTGGTGTTCATCCTCATTAATAAGGTGACCATCTAACCCTGACACAAACGCAAAGCTATCCAGTTCACCTGTCAGGGCATAAAAGTCAACCGTATCTACGAACTCACTAAATAGCACATAGATTGGATATGTCTGTAAGAGTGGGCTTGCCTGCGAAGGTGCACAACGACAATAAGAAGTACCTCCTATAGGTATATTATCTCTGACCCAATAACCGTTAATGGAGTCACCACGTATGATGCTTGGACATGCATCAAACTTAGCCACCAGAAGTGTATCATTATCCACGATGAATGTATCAAAATGTGTATTGTGAAGAAATTTGACCAACCCCTTGAGTGGATATGGGTATGCCGCGAGGTCAAACCCTACCGGCATATACTCGAACGATGAGACACCAGGGTTGTGTTGTTCCCACTCTAAAAACTTGTGATAAATATGTAACGTAGTGGCCCATACCGCTATTGTGTCACCATATAGGTCAACCCTACCGATGAAATGTTCGTTAAGCCAATTTATGAACCTTTTGAATTCATCACGCCGTTGCTCAAGATCGTAACCGTTAGAATCTGGGGGCTCAAGATTATACAGATGCATCGTCACCCCTACACACCATAGCTTATCCTGTAAACCTGCATGCTTTATGTAACGGCGGTTGAGCCACAACATTATGAAATCCTTCTGCTTTGCCTCTACCGTCTGATCCTGCCAGATGCCGATATGTTCAGCTGTACTGCCGACTACACCAGCTGTCGGTATACGTATATAAAACTGTTGGCTAAGATCTTCATCCAATATCCCTTCGGTGCCGGGCCGAAATGGGTTCCATACACTTTGGTGGAAGCTACTAAAGAAGCACTCCTCACCCGGATGGTTGGTTTCAATAAGGAAGCCACGGATCATACCTTGACCAAGCGAGTCAACGAAATTGCCAGCCATCAACCGCCACCTCTGTTGTGGTGCAGGCGCATATGCACCACTATACGTGCTGATCAGCGCCTGTGGGGGCAAGAACCCCAGTGATACCTTTACCAAGCTGTCGACCCACCTTATATGGCTGTTCATACCATGTACGATTGTTGAGCTATCCTGTAAGTAAAGCGCATATGTATCGGCGGGACTACACATGTTGGAAGGTCGTGGCAGCTGCACATGTATCCACCTACCGTCAGGAGTATGTAGGATAGGGTGTGCATGTACACCAAATGTTAACCCCATGTTATAAGCCGCAAGCAACGTTTGACGTACTAGTTCAGCAGTAGGGCTAGACATAAGTGAGGTTTCGGCAAAATCACCCTGTATCTGAATGGTCGGTAATGGCCTGTGACCATCGGGTAAGCTATCGAGGTAATTTACTAACCAGGCTAAATTGCGCACCTTACGTTCGTATGCAAACCCTGGGGGAGCATTTAAATCTTCAATATGGATAACCATATGCACATAAATTGGCTCCCTATGGGATTGTGACCAAAGATGTCCTACAAGCGAAAATATTGCAAACAAGGTCTTCACTACTTGATGCATGCGCCCTCCTTTTTACGATCTCATCCTAGAGCTAACATGTAATTGTGAGATAACTAATAGAGTAAATAGTGCTCTCTTAATCGCATGAAGGTTGTTAACTTGTTCCGTGCTTCAGGTAATGCATACCACTCTTCCAATATCTCAGAGGCAGATTTACCTGCCATTATCGCATCCACTAAGTATGTACCGCCTACTGCCCAGTTGAACCCCGGGGAATGTTCAAAGTCCAATCTACCTGGGTAAAGTTTGTTGATTGCCTCAAGTATGTGTATAGCGGTGGCTACG
The DNA here is from genome assembly GCA_965612795.1 of uncultured bacterium. Taxonomy (GTDB): domain Bacteria; phylum Hydrothermota; class UBA3073; order NMUJ01; family NMUJ01; genus NMUJ01. Next base: position 9,061 of record CBFDTI010000026.1, read on the forward strand.
GGTTTGAATGCACGTTTATCTGTAAGATGTAACTCCACACCCTCACACACTTCACCTACATAGCGGAAATAAAAAGGTTTGTAGTATATTGGCCTAAAGTATACGCCGGGTAAGTTACGTGAATTGAGTTCATCTGCCAACGAGGTTGCATCTATCCAGGGTGCACCCACTATTTCGAACGGCTTAGTGTAACCTACACCTTCACTCAGGTTTTTGATCTCACCCAACAACCCCGTACCTGCATAACAGAGCGCCGCATCCGGTGTAGGGATATGGGGTGAGGTTAATACCCATTCCAATCCCGTATCTTCCCATAGCATATCGCGGGACCATCCTTTCATCGGTATCACGATGAGTTTCACTCCTATGTTGAGCACATCGTTAAAGTACAACGCAAGCTCACCAATAGTCATACCATGTACAATGGGTAACACATTATATGCAGGGAACCTATCATCTCTTATCTCCGGTAACGTACCTTCAACATTTATACCACCAAGTGGGTTAGGTCTATCGAGTACCATAAACTCTATACCAGCATCATGTGCTGCCTCCATTGCAAGCTCCATCGTGTATACATATGTATACGCACGTGAGCCCACATCCTGTATGTCAAATATTAAGATATCTATATTTTCCAACATCTCCTTTGTGGGTTTCATCCTATCACCGTACAGGCTGTAGACGGGTAACCCTGTGACTTCGTCTATGTAATCTTTAACCTTTGCACCTGCTGGCAGTTCACCCCTTATACCGTGTTCAGGTGCAAACAGTGCAACCAGCTTCACATCAGGGTGTTGGTAAAGCAGGTCGACAGTTGACTGAAGCTTACTGTTGACACTCGTCTGGTTTGCTATCAAGCCAACCCGTTTGCCACGAATCAGGTCGAGCTTCTCCTCGAGCAGCACGTCGATACCTAGTTTAACTTTTGGCATCTTATGCATGTTGCCTCCAATTCCGTTTAAAATACACCATATCACAAGCATTAACACGTTAAGCATTGTGGGTTACTCCACGTTTAGGTTTAAATAGTAATCCCACAGTAAACGTCCAAACCGCACCTATAACTACCAGCCACGGCCATGCCACCCCTATACGCTGTTGTGATACAAACAGAATCAATATCACAACTATACTTGATAGCATCGCAATTATATTACCGATGTCTGAACCGCGTTTCACGAGCACACCCAGTAGAAATACGCCTAATAATGCACCATATGTGAATACACCGATCTTAAACCCTAACCATAGTATTTGCTCCACATTGCGACACACCATAGCGATACCGATAAGTATCAAGCAGAATAGGATCACTGTCATGCGTGAGACCATTAGATAATGACGCTCAGATGCATGTTTCTTGATGTAGGGTTGATATATATCAACTATAGCGCTGGAGGTGAGTGCACCAAGTGCTGAATCGAGGCTCGACATAGCGGCTGCAAATACGGCCGCTATCAGTAATCCACGCATACCAACCGGTAACTGTGTCACTATAAAATATGGAAAGATATGATCTGTATTGGCTGGCAACCCCGGATCCGGGAATTTCTGGTAGAACACATATAGTAATGCACCGATCGTCAAAAACGTTATAACTACTGGGAAATCGATGATACCAGTCATAATGAGTGCACGTTGGCTATCACGTACGTGTCGACATGTGAGCATCCTCTGAGTGAGATCCTGATCCGTACCAAGTGCAGCAAATGTTAGGAAACATCCGTTAACCACACCTGCAACCAACCAGCGTGGGTTGCTGAATGCTGGCCGTAGATCGAACACCTTAAACTTGCCCAGCTTACCCGCTATAGTGGTGACAGTTTGCCAGCCACCTGGTATGTTAGATAGGAGGTAATATATCACTAACCATGCGCCTCCCAAAAACACTATTATTTGGACGACATCTGTCCATATTACTGCTTTGATACCACCTAACATCGTGTAGAGCATAGCAATACAGGCCATCAGAACAATTGCCCACATTAGTGGCCAGCCCGTAACCACGGATACAGCGATAGAGGCTGCCAACAACCGTACTCCGCTGGCCAGCAACCTCGTAACAAAAAACAATAAGGTTGCTGTGTTACGGGTAGCTGTACCAAACCTTTGATAAAGGTATTGATACACCGTTATCACCTTACCGCGGTAGAAGGCTGGCATCAACAGATATGCGATGAGTAACCTTCCCACAAGTGAACCAAACGCAAACTGCAGATATGTGTAGTTAGCTCTATACGCATCCGCTGGTACACCGATAAATGTTAGCGCACTTGCCTCTGTCGCTAGTATTGATAAACAGACCGCACCCCACGGCATGCGGCGGTTGGCGACAAAGAACCCGTTGATGTTCTTCTCTTTACGGCCGACGGAATAACCCAATGTTGCGATCAAAAGGAAGTAAACTGCTAACACTGCTGCATCTATTATTGATAAATGCATCACAGCATCAGTATCGGAAGCTACTACCTCCTATAAACTCACGTATAATAGAAGTCGGTGGTATCTCATCCGGCATTATACCCATGAAATGTGACAAAAATGCTAATAACCGGATCGCGTCTTTATACTCGGGTTGACTGCTATCGATACCACGTAGGATGGGTTCAGCGTAACCTTTCAATACTGCCAGCTCATATAGTGAGGCTGAGTTGAACATTACATCAGCTTCCTCCTGGAACGGGAACACATAGTGTTCTTCGCCTCGTACTACTGATGGCCATAACCTAAGTGTCTGTAGCGCAGTATGCCCACGGAATAGGTTATCACGTACTAACCTGCGCAATAACCGTGTATCACGTGTTGATAACCGTGTAGTGTTATCCATGTTTATCTGTGTGAGTGCACTTACATAGATCTTCAACTTCGTATGTTCTGATACATCAGCGGCAATTATTGGGTTGAGTGCATGCATACCTTCAATAATGAGCAATGTATCTTTGTCGAGTTTCACGTATCTACCCGAAGGGCGACGTTTACCGATACGGAAATCGAACTTCGGTAGTTCCACCGTCTCATTATTTAACATCCTTTGAAGGTGTGTATTGAATAGCTTTACATCGACTGCTTCGATGCAGTCGTAATCTGGGTTACCTTCTTCGTCGAGTGGTGTCCTATCACGATCGACAAAATAGTCGTCTAGCGATACCGTGATAGGTTTTAACCCATTAGCCATTAGGTGCACATAGAGTAGTTTCGAAAATGTGGTCTTACCCGAAGAAGATGGCCCTGCCACAAGCACGAGTTTGACCCTATCCCTATCCTTTGTAATCATATCTGCAATCTCTATCAATCTACGTTCATGTAACGCTTCCTGTACTTTTATGAAATCCGATATCTTACCCGAGGCGATGATCTCATTTAGCTCACCAACGGTTTCGACCCTCAATATCTCGGCTTCCTCCTTGGCGTTAGCAAACGCTGTGAATAGCTTCGGTTGTTCACCGACAACTGCTAATCTATAAGGATTAGATGCATCTGGCGGCGTTATTAAAAAACCGGGTCCGTATCTCTTGAGCTCGTATACCTTGAGATAGCCAGTACTCGGTACAAGTGGTTCATAAAAATAAGAGTAACAATCCATACACTTGTACAATGGTATCATCTGGAACGGCAAATATTTGATAAGTTTGATCTGATCATGGCGACGGCTAGCTTTAAGTAATGCGATTGCCTCTTCTTTTGTCAGGTCGATACGTTCAATAGGTTTATCCTGCATGATAATAGTGTCGAGTTCGTGTTTAATCCGATTCAGTAGCTGATTGTCTACCTCAATACCGTCGATTTCACAGTATACAGCCTCACCGTATGCGTATTTGACCTTCAATGCCCCCTTTGGTATGAGTCTATTCACTACTATATGTAGGAGAAACGCTAGACTGCGTTCAAATATGCGTTTACCCTCTGGTGACGTAATTGTGACAGGTTCAACCTTTGCATCTGCACGTATCAGCTCATCTAACCCTGTGAGCTGATTGTCTACAAGTGCCCCCACCACGAGGTATGAATCCTTATCACTTATCTGGTTTTTGAGCATATCGCGTACCCTTTTATGAGAGGCGTTTGCCTCCATCACTAACGAAATTTAGGGTTAAAGATGGTTTGTCAATTACTTATATTTCCAACGTCCAATCCCTATTGTATCACCACGTGCAACCATAAAGCAATAATCGACGCCTTTCTTTAGGGGTTTGATTTCACCGAGCTGCATAGCCCCTTGCGGTACATTGCCATAGGTTATCGGTGACTTTATCGTGTCACCTATTATCAGCCACATGGTCTCCTTACGCATCCATATGCCTTCCCGTAATTGTTCTGTTTTGCTCACCATTACGGTGTTTACGGGGCCACCTTGCCACGAGATTGTGGGTGCTTCAAGTGCACCTTTTACCTTCACTATAATACTGGTATCGATGTCCTCCATTTTAGTCCATTTTGCACGTTTGCAACTCACCCCCATAAGTAAGGAGATTATCAACAAAATGGGTAGAAAGTGACGCATCTTACCTCCTTGGTTGTAGCTATAAAAATAAACTGTTGGGGTATCCTGTACAGATGTTTATTAGTTATCCACGTTCGAACCGTTTTGCCAGCTCTTTAAGTGTTATCCGTATAAGGGTAGGCCTACCATGTGGACAGAAGAAAGGATTTTGTGTCGCAAATAAGCGATCGATGAGCGCATTCATCTCCTCAGAAGTCAATTCCTGCTTGGCTTTAGTTGCTGCCTTGCATGCGATGGTTTTACCAATGATTTCGATGTCACGCTTAAGTTTACCTTCTTTATCGAGTTCTAGTAACATCTCCTTAAATGTACGGGTATCGAAATCTTCAAACGCTCCAGGTACAGCCGTTATCTTAACGGTACGGTGACCAAACTCTTCTATATCGAAGCCAAACTTTACGAGCAGATCGTTTGTTGCTTTGTATACCTCATATTCACGTGGTGTAAGGTTAGCCACTACCGGGAACATTAGCCGTCGTGAGGTTGGCTTACTTTTAAGTAGCTGTTCGTATATTATCCGCTCGTGGGCTGCATGCTGGTCCACTATAATGAGCCCCTGTTTTGTTTGTGCAAATATATACGAGTTATGTAGTTGCCAGAACCTAGCACCTTCGAGTATAAACTCTTCTTCACCAGCACCAGCAGCCGGTCTGGCGAACCCCTTCACTAACTTTATACGTAATTTATCCCGTATACCATCCACAATAAGGTTGTAAAGGGATTGCTCATCACCGAACCGTACCTCATCCTTACGTGGGTGTATGTTTACATCGATCATGGCGGGATCTAACTCTATAAAAATCACGAATGATGGATATTTGGATTTATCATCTAACCCATACGCATCCTGTACAGCTTTACGTATGATGTGACTTCTGACCGGGCGACGGTTAACAAATATGAACTCTTGCGGATGTGTGTCCAACATCTCCGGTCGTGATACGTAACCCCAAACAAGTATATTAGATGCAGAGACCTCGAACGGTTCCAGATGCGACATGAATTCCTCACCTAATAGGTTTGTCAGCCGCGCCTCCAGCTCATCCGCCATGAGATCCAGTACCACTTCGTCGTCATGCACAAGTTTAAACCCTATTTCAGGGTATGCGATCGCATAGTTGTAAATTTTCCCTAGTATGTGGCCAAACTCCGTGCGCTTGGACTTCAGGAATTTGCGTCTTGCAGGTATACGTTCGAAAAGCCGATACACCTTTACAGTTGTACCTACATTACGGGCTATGTGACGTTTATCAACAATACGTGCGTTCTCCACTCGCAGGTATGTACCTACAGGTTCTTCACGTGCACGTGTGATTATCTCCATATCCGCTACCCTACGTATGCTGGCGAGTGCTTCGCCACGGAAGCCAAGTGATGTGAGGTTATCCAGGTCACTTATATCATTTATTTTGCTGGTAGTGTGTGACTCAACCGCCAGCTCTACCTGATCGGCTGGTATACCATATCCGTTGTCTATTACTTCGATGAGATCTATACCGCCACCTTTCACACGTATCGTAATCTGTGTAGCTTCTGCATCTATCGAATTCTCAACCAACTCTTTAACACATGAAGCGGGGCGCTCAATAACTTCACCGGCTGCTATTTTATGGATAACGTCTTCACGTAGTGGGATGATAGGTTTACGCTCCATAGTATAGCGGGAGACGGGACTCGAACCCGCGACCAGCGGCTTGGAAGGCCGCTGCTCTACCAAACTGAGCTACTCCCGCATGGGCGGGGGAGGATTCGAACCCCCGAAGGCTTACGCCAGCAGATTTACAGTCTGCCCCCTTTGGCCACTTGGGTACCCGCCCAAAAGCTGGTGGAGGGATTCGAACCCCCGACCTGGTGATTACAAATCACCTGCTCTACCACTGAGCTACACCAGCTTAATTATTATAATACAACGAACTATGGGTTGGTCAATAGGTGATCATGGTGTGATTATGGTCTTTTTACGCCTATTTAGGATTACTTCGCTAATGTTTTGACTACACCCAAGTTCGGATAAATTTTATACGCATGCTATGTGCTATCTCTATAGCTCTAGGTTATCTTATAGGTTCGATCCTACCCGCGTATTTCTTTGGTCGATTGTATAACCTTGACATCCGTCGTATAGGTATGCGGTATGCTGGTACTGTTAATGTCTACCATACATTAGGTGTACTACCTGCTATACCAACTGCCATGTATGATCTACTCAAAGGGGTGTTAGCCATTTTCATCAGCCAGCGGTTGACCTCCAACTTTATCTGTGCACAACTTAGCGGGTTAGCTGCTATAGCTGGTCATGTGTTACCGTTTTACCTTGGGTTCCGTGGTGGCCAGGGTGTTGCCTGTGCTACTGGTATAATGTTGTACTATCTTGTGCATTACCTAACGGGTGGCGGATTATTCCCATATGAACTGGGTTTCTTATTCGCTATAGTTGCAATTTTTACCTACATCACACGGCAGGGTGAGCTTATCGGTATGATAGTTCTCCCACTACTCTGTTATACGCTATTTTTACATGCACCACATGACCCACATAATCCATTCCTCGTTGCTGTTGTCGCTTATATAATAGCTGTTGGGGTATACAACACTGTTAGGCGTGGGTTGGTGAAAATAACCGATGAAACCCTCAAACGCCACTGGTGGCGTGTAGCTGCACGACCGGGTGCACTCACTTTTGTAGTAATCTATCTGCACCGTACGCAGCGGATGGCACTCCAGCTTATCGGTTATGTAGCGGCATTCTTCATCCTACTCGATATTGTGCGGTTCATACATCGACGTACTAGCATGTTTTTAAGAGAACGTATTAAGTTGCTGTTTAAGCGTACTGAGTATCGTAAGTTTTCATCGATGACCGTCTTCCTTGTGGCAGGCTTTATTACACTGCTTGTATTTCCTAAGCCTATAGCTGTGGCTGCGTTCACTTACCTTATATTTGGTGATATCTTTGGTAAACTGTTTGGGCTTACGTTCGGGCGCCACAAAATAAGGGATAAAACCTTAGAAGGTACACTCGCATATTGGGGTGGTGCTCTCATCTGTGCATATGTACTTTATAATACGTTACATATATCACCTTTATTGCTGGGTATCGGTGCAACAAGTGCTGCGGTTACTGAATTACTATCATTTAACGTTGATGACAACTTCACCGTCCCTATAGTAAGCGGTACACTTATGCGCGTAATAGATATGTTCGTCGGCTGATACTATTATTCGGTTGTTTCTAAGTTTTGAAATTCTTCACGTGTATATATCCAGTAACGTGTGATACCAAGTTGCTCAAGGAATTTCTTGCCTTTTTCTTGACCTAACACGAATGCCGCAGTCGCTATCGCGTCCGCCCATACGCCGCTGGTATCGACAACTGTTACGCTAACGAGTTCCATGGCTGGCCACCCCGTCCTTGGATCCAGTATATGGTGATAATATTTTCCATCTTTGACAAAATAGCGTTCGTAATCACCTGATGTAGCCACATATGCATCAACGAGTGTGAATGTATCGATGATCTCATCCTGTTCACGTGGATGCCGTATACCTATTTTCCAGCTACCGATTACACCTAT
>CBFDTI010000027.1:0-16682 GCA_965612795.1 uncultured bacterium
GTGATAAACTGCAACTGAAATGTGTCGAGCTCCAACCCATTAATGAGGTTAAGCAATTGTATCTGGTGGGTGAGTGTCTTGAGTTCCTCCATAAATGTCGGTTGTGCAGATAGAACCTGTACTGCCAGTATAGCCAGATAGAGGCTAAGGTTCAACCGATATCGCCACATCTTACCTCCTATTTATATAAAGACGTACTATATGGGGTGTAAGTTGGACGTAGTTAAACCCGGACTTCTATTATCTCAAAACTCCAACGTTTGCTTGACTATGAGGGGTATCAGCCACCTACAACTCCATACAATTTGCAGCATCTAAACACACCGATCTTTATCGTAAATACAAAATTTGTATGGTTCGGACAAATATCTGGTCACCACCAACCTATTCCACGATCTCAACCAACGTACCTTCCTTCACTAGGTTGAACAGCTCCACCACATCGCGATTCTTCATCCTTATACAACCATGTGATGCAGGTCTACCGATCAGCCACTCCTCCGGCGTACCGTGAATATAAATGTGGCGGTCACGTGAATCTATACCCTCACCGCGGTTGATACCAGGTTCTAATCCTTCCAACCACATTATACGTGTGGTTATGAGGTCTCCACCTGATTGCGTCGCATCCGTATGGATTGTAGCCACTCTACCTGTATCTACATTATGTTCGAATATAGCACCTATCTTAGCACCATCACCTATCTTTTTATAGATACGATGTGTACCCAGCGGTGTGCGGTTGCTACCTTTCTGGTTACCTACACCATATTTAGATGTGGATACCGGATATGTCTTGATGATTTCACTGTCTTTGACCAGATAAAGCTTCTGTTCTGAAATTTTAACAATAATCGCAAATTCGTGTGGCTTGAACCCAAACTTCTTTAATTTCTTCAGTATGCGTTTCAGGGCCAACACTCCACTATCCCGCATGCATATGTTACATGACCACTCGTAACAATATAAGGCGATCGGCAGGCCCTTCTTCTGAGGTACGTATGCCGAAACCCACCTCAATGCCGGTGGTTGGTCGCCAGAATATAACAGTGTTGAGCTGCTGTAACTTAGGTAGCCACTCACCCGCTACGTACAGGTCGGGGGTTACACCAACCTCAGCCCCTACCCAGTACATATGTTTTGCGTACCCAGCATGCAGATATATGCGATCCTGCAGGTCACCAGTTGCTGCACCATACATACCAAGCATTGCAGTGTCATCAACCTTACGTGAGTCAAACCCCACCACTACCGATATAAGGTTGAACTGTGCAACCCTATACTTGATCTGCACAGCTGGTAAGCTGTCAAACTTCGGTGTACCTGTACCCAAAATATCTCTACCACTGTAGGAGAGTCCAAACATCAAATTATCACGTGGTATCGCTGCCACCCGTAAGCTTAGCGAACCGTCACCCCCAACCTCCAACGTAAACGGAAACGTCAGCGGCTGTCCCATCAACCCCGTCGGCATATCCAGTATATAATCGTATGCCTGAAGTGGTGATACAGCTAAAATTACCAAACCGAGGGATAAAACCATGTATTTCATCGCCCCTCCTACCAACTTCTACCTGCGCCACCACCACCGGTTAGACCGCCACCAAACCCACCAAAGCTCGAGAACCCCGATCCGAACCCACCCCTACCGGATATCCAGTACCCCGGTAGGCTCATGAAAAACAATATCGGCAATATACGCCAACCCACGAGCATGAATAAGAGCAGGAGCAACCCCCACGGTAACATACGTGGCCTTGTAGCCGGTACCACCGGCATATCGTACGATACATCTGGTGGCGGAAACTCCACACCCGCATCCTCCGCTATGATACGCCCTATCTCTAACGTACCCGCAAGGAAGCCGTTACCGTAATCTGTACGCTTGAAATATGGTACAACGTATTTGTCGAGTATTTCACCACACAACCCATCCGGCAATATACCCTCTACCCCATAGCCGGTGATTATCTCCACCCTCCTATCTGTGATTGCTGCAATAAACAGTACACCATTATCTTTGCCTTTCTCACCTATACCCCACTTCTCGTATAGCTCTACCCCATAGTCACGTAGCGGTATACCCTCAGTTGTTGTGATACTCACCACGGCGAGTTCGGCACCCGTCTGTTGTTTGATGTACGTACAGATGTGATCAATCTGTCGCTCAACCTCCTGTGGTATAACGTCAGCAAAGTCGTTAACCCAACCCACTGGCTTAGGTATCTCAACCGCTAGCAATATGACCAGCCACAACATGTTCACCTCCATACATTATCGTTATCAGCATTCCGGTCACCATCCAGATTGCTATAATATAAGTCAGTGGGTATCGTATCTTCATCTGGTGATCGGTAACCTACAAGTGTAGGGGGTTGATAACGTTCGATATCTTCTGGATGGTACACTATCCGATGTATGCGCTGGATAGTTAATTTAATTCCAGCATATGGATATGGTCCCCCTGGCTTACAACTTGTATATATGCGGATCCTGAGATACGCGGTGAGTTCGAGCTGCTTCGATTCACCCAAATAATGTACGAGTGCAATAGTTATATTGGCGATATGATAGCCATTGATATAACCATCGGAATTGAATTTTACAGTAAAGGTTGGATATTCTGGCAGACTGTAGAATTGTGATGCTGGTGGGATGAATTTATGTTCTACCGGCACAGATATTGGATGTGATCTCTTTATAATAAAAAAAGCAACATAAACTTTCGGGCTCATTGTATCTCCATCACAACAATAAGGTATTGCGGTATTTGTGGGGTCAATAGAGCGCTTGGATAATTTGGCCATGGATCGAAAATTGCCAAGTTAAAATTATAACACAGAGGAACGGCTCTCATCTTCTGCTATGTATTAACCGCCATTCACCATCCTCGTATCTTAGATAACCCCACGATTTCGTCCATACCGGTAATATTATCAATTTACTGCCGTCCTTCTCTTTTATACAAGGTGTATGGTAGTGCCCTACTACTACCACATCATAGTATTTACGAAGTGTGGCCCAGTTGGCTTCTATTTTACTCCACATACGACGTCTGTTACGTAGTCGATCCCACAAGCATGAGGTTTTTGCCCATAACAGGCCAGCCTCAAACAATGTCTCCCTCGGTACTATGCTACTGAGCAGGTGGCCAGCTTTACTTCTTAACATGAATTTTTGTCCCCGCGATAATCCTTCCAAATTGTGAGCTATAAACACCTTATTGGTTCCAATATCAATAGCTATGCGGTCACCTACCCACAATCCCATAGATTTGAACCTCTCCACAGGGTACATTTCGTGGTTACCCAATACATAATAGACTTTCGTCCCCCTGTGCATGAGCTGGGTAAGCGCCTGCATCACCTCGCTATATGCCTTAGGTATATGATATTCAAAGTAGAAGTCGAATATATCGCCCACCATGAATAGATGGTCCACCTCCCCACATATCTTGTACAACCATCGCAGGAACCGTCCATCGTTCTTTCTCCCTAAGTGTACGTCTGCTACGAAATATGCTATCATTTACCTACACAGAAAGATGCAAATATCCTATCAAATATATCTTCAGCTGTCACCTCACCTGTTATTTTACCTAATGCATTGATTGCACACCGTACTTCATACGCTACGAGGTCGAGTGTAAGTTCATGCCATCCCTCACATATACGTGTGAGAGCTGCATGTGCCTCACGTAGAGCTTCAACCTGATACTCATGTAACATCACATATGTACCAGGTTGCATATCAAGTAAGTTAGCAATCGTACTAACCAATTCGTTTATATTCCTGTGTTTAAGTGCCGATACACTGACGATGGGAAAGTTAAAACCTTTCATAGCCTTACCATCAACCTTAGACGGTAGATCGTTCTTATTCAATACACCAATTATTGGCTTATTGGGTAATTTCTTTATTGTATCGATATCTTCATCCAGTATACCTTCACTTTGATCAAACACATAGATGATACCCCATGCACGCATAACTGCACGACGTGCACGTTCCACACCTATCTGTTCAACTGGATCGCTGGTATCCCTAATACCTGCTGTGTCTACAAGTTTAACCGGCACACCCTTAACGTCTATCCAACCCTCAAGCAAATCCCGTGTGGTACCCGGATATGGGGTGACGATTGCACGCTCCTCCTCAAGTAGTGCATTGAATACGCTTGATTTACCTACGTTGGGTCTACCGATGATGGCCAATTCTACACCTTCACGCAGTAGCTTGCCACGTTGCGCCTCTTCCAATAGTGTGGCGATATTGTCTTTTATGTTACACAGACGTTCGTACATACCTTCGACCAGCGTCTCATCTGCATCATCCGGAAAGTCGATCACAAACTCTAAGTGTGTGAAAATATCCACAAGCTTATCCTTTAACTCACCCATACGGGTGCTTAGTTTACCCTCGAGCTGTGCTACCGCCTCGTAAAGTGCCTCTTCGGTCTTTGCACGTACAATCTCCAGCACCGCCTGTGCTTGGGTGAGATCAATCCTACCATGTAATACCGCACGTTGGGTAAATTCGCCCGGTCGTGCCAATCTTGCTCCATGTTTTAATAGCAACTCCAGTATCTTACGTAGAGGTGCCTGCCCACCATGTGCATTGATCTCCACCATATCCTCTCGTGTATAGGTGTGAGGTGCACGCATCACCATAACAAGTACCTCATCCACCACCTTATCTGTGGCAGGATCCACTATCTTCCCGTAGTGTATGGTATGTGTGGGTGCATCCATTATCTTGGTTTTACCACGAAATATCTTATCCACAACTTTGAACGCCTCCTTACCCGTAAGCCTTACGATCCCGATGGCGGATTCACCCAGCGGGGTAGCAATCGCTGCTATGGTATCGTCAATTCTTACTATCATCAAGGTAATAGGTCTTTGCGTTCAAATTCAATGATATGCTCTTTGGGTTTATGATGTATATCACAGTATTGACGCGGTTCAGTACCTGCGATATAAACCTCGTCACGCGTATGTTTACAGTAAGGGGTGGCAAGCTTACCACTCTCGTCACATATCCTACGTGTGACAATACCTGGGGGTTGTATAAACTTTAACGTATCATCTGCATCTATCTGTTTCATGATCTTTGCCCACAACGGGGCAGCTACATTGCCACCAACTGCGTGGTCGGCAATCTTCCTAAGTGAATCAAACCCCACCCATACACCTGCAAGTAACCTTGGTGTATACCCTATAAACCATGCATCCGTAGAGTTGTCAGTGGTGCCAGTCTTACCAGCAGCTTCACCTTTAAACCCGAAATATCGTATCGAGCGTGCAGTACCCTCGTCAACTACACTTTTAAGTAATGATGTCATCACATACGCAACCTGTGGTGATATTGCACGTACTGAATCGTTACGTGCCTCAAATAGCACATTACCGGTACGATCTACCACTCTTCTCACAAATATGGGTGCCTTGTAAATACCATATGCTGCTATAGTGGCATAGGCGTTACACATTTCGAGTAGTGTCACACCTGATGTACCCAAAGCTAACGAATATACTGGCATTAAGGGTGACCTTATCCCCATACGTTTGGCAACATCTACCACCGCGTCAGGACCTACCTCATAGCCTAATCTTACTGCTACAAGGTTACGTGATAGCGCTATCGCCTTACGCATAGTTATAGGGCCATAATATACGCTATCATAGTTGATGGGTGAGTAGACTTCACCCGTCACCAGCGGGATCGATATGGGCTTATCCTCCACTATTGTAGACGCTGTATAGCCACGTTCGAGTGCCGCTATCCATACAAATGGTTTGAAAGCTGAACCTGCCTGCCGACGTGCCTGTGTGGCACGATTGAATTGGCTACGCCTAAAATCGCGGCCACCCAACAATGCCTTGACTTCACGTGTGTTGGGATCGAGTACCACCACTGCTAGCTCCAATGGATGTAGCGAATCATCTTCTATGTCAAACGTCTTGTAGAGATAGTCCATATGTTTAGCAGCTTCATCCTCTACCACCCGCTGTATGGTGGTATCCAGGGTGGTGTAAATCTTTACCCCACCCTCATATAGTAAGTAGCTACCAAATTGCTTAATGAACCACCTACGTACTTCTTCAATAAAATACGTACCCAGTTGCTGATGTATTGGTGACTGTACATGTAAGGGTAGCTGTTTGAGGCTATCCGCAACGTTTGGCTCGATATACCCAAAACGTGCCATCTCATCAAGTATGTGGTTCCTTATACGTAGCACCCTATCCGGATGTTTATAGGGGTCGAAATCTGCGGGTGCCCTTATTATGGGGATAAGGGTGGCTGCTTCATCGGGTGTGATATCACGTGCGGATTTACCGAAATAGCCTTTGGAGGCTGCTTCCACCCCGTATAGACCGTTACCAAAATAGATATGGTTGAGATACATCTCCAATATCTCATCTTTTGAGAATTCCTTTTCCAATCGCCATGCCATCAATATCTCACGAAACTTACGTACGATGGATTTCTCAGGATACAGGAAGAACAGACGTGCCAATTGCTGCGTGATAGTGCTTGTCCCCCGTAAGGGACGTTTATAACGTATGTTCATCCATATAGCACGTACCATGCTGCGTGGCATCACACCCGTGTGCTCGTAAAAGTGGCGATCTTCGCTCACCAACAATGCATGTATTATGTGGGGCGATATCTCATCAAGTGGTACAGGTTCGCGACGCTCACGATAGAACTCGTAGATAAGGTTACCATTACAGTCGTATAGTTTGGTACTTACCGGTGGGGAATAATCCTCTATGAACTCAATTGGTGGTAACGTCCTAGCAAACCCATACATTAGCGCAAGTATTACACCCCAGATAAATGAACCCATCCCTATGCCCATAACTATAAGGTTGCGCATCTTTTAAAAATATTTGAATACCCGTAAAATCAACCTCATCAACCAAACAGCAGTTGACCATAAACGTATATGCGTTAATTTAAAATAGAGGCGTATAAGTTGTTATCTAATTTATTAATAGTGAAAACGTTTTAAAATTTTGCGAAATGGAGATACGGTATAACGAACCACTTTCGAAACATACCACGTTTAAAATAGGGGGGCCTGCACGTGTGATGGTCATCGTGCGTAATCTTGACGAATTACTTAATGCACTCGAATGGGCACACCGTGAGGGATGGCCCACTTATGTAATAGGCGGTGGTTCCAACCTTCTAGTACATGACGAGGGGTTTCCAGGGATGGTGATTAAGATGGCAACTTCGGAGTATCGGTTTGACAATAATTATCTGATTGCACAGGCTGGTATACCATTGGCAACCTTGCTTATGAATTGTATGGAGCGCGGGCTTAGTGGGATAGAGTTTCTTGCTGGTATACCTGGTACGCTTGGTGGTGCTATATACATGAATGCGGGGCTCAAAAAGATTACAATGAAAGATGTTGTCGAAGATGTGGAAATCCTCAACAACAGAGGTGAAATCCAGACGTTGGGGTTGGAAGAACTCGAGTTTGGCTACCGTCAGAGTAGGTTTCACAATACGCGTGAGATAATACTTGGGGCAAAACTGCGACTTAACCCAGAAAACCCTGAAACCATAAGGGCACGTGTTAACGATCTCATCCAAAAACGTAGGCACCGTATACCGTTGGAATATCCAAGTGGTGGCAGCATATTCCGTAACCCAGCCAACGATTATGCAGGTAGGCTCATAGAGCAGTGTGGGTTGAAAGGGTTACAAATTGGTAAAGCTATGATCTCACGTAAGCACGCCAATTTCATAATCAATCTAGGAGGCGCAACCTTCAAAGATGTTTGGCAACTCATAGAGATAGCAAGGGACAAAGTTAAGGAGCAATTCGATATCGAGCTGGAACTCGAAATCGAAATCTTATGATGAAGCTCGCCATCGTTGTGGGGGCACGTCCCAATTTCATGAAAATAACCCCTATACTCAAGGCGATCGGCCAACATAACGCAGTAAGTAGGTCTACATTCCATACATTGCTTATACATACGGGACAACACCATGATTATGAGATGTCGAAAATATTCTTCAAAGATCTGGATATACCAGAACCTCATATATATCTGGGTATAGGGTCGGGTACACATGGAGAACAGACTGGTAAGATGTTGATCGCACTCGAACATGTATTCATGGAACAACAGCCCAACCTCGTAATGGTAGTAGGTGATGTTAACTCCACACTAGCAGGTGCATTGGCAGCTGCTAAATTACATATACCGGTGGCACATGTGGAGGCAGGGTTACGTTGCTTCGACATGCAGATGCCGGAGGAGCTCAACCGCATACTTACAGATAGGGTATCTGAGTTGCTATTCACCCCCGTACGGGAGGCGAATTACAATCTCATACGTGAAGGTGTACCTGAATATAAAATATTTCTTGTAGGTGATGTAATGATAGACGTATTAATAGAGAATTTGGATAAAGCACGTAACCGCAAAATACACAACCGTATGGGGTTAGATCATCTGCAATATGGAGTGGTAACGCTACATCGTGCGGAAAATGTCGATAACCCTGACAGACTCTATTCGGTGTTGGATGCACTCAATGAAATATGTAAGGATATACCACTTATATTTCCCATACATCCGCGTACACGTAAAAGGATAGAAGAGTTTGGGTTCACCAATATGATAAGCGAATGGACTGGTAATCGTATCAAACAGCCTGGCCTTTATGCGATGAAACCTATCGGTTACCTCGATTTTGTATCACTTGAGATGCATGCCACTATTGTGTTTACAGACTCAGGTGGCATACAGAAGGAAACGATGATGTTAAACATACCATGCTTGACATTACGTAATCGTACCGAGTATCCGTTCACACTTACACGTGGTACAAATACACTTGTAGGCACGGATAAGCAACTAATAATTCACGAGGCACATAAAGTACTTGCAGGTAACTGCAAACATGCTGATACCATCCCTTTATGGGATGGTAAAGCTGCCACCCGTATAGTGGATGTGATTGCGAATTGGTATGGTATGAACTGAATTACCTTTGTGGATGGATTGACTTAATCGGAAACATCTTATACTAATAGGATGGGATTGGAAACAATACGGGTTGACGTGCGTAAGGTGCTCCAACCTTACCTCGATAAGATTATCACTAAAATAGGGCGTGAAAACATTGTCTCCATAATACTTTATGGAAGTGCTACAGGTGAGGATTATATTCCAGGGCGTTCTGATATTAATCTACTCATAGTGGTAAAAGATATCGATTTTGATCACCTACGCGCAATAATCCCAATAGTGCTTAAAGGTATCAAAAAAAGGATACCACCACCGCTTATCGTACGTCCCCCATATATAGAGAGGTCAGTTGACGTATTTCCTATCGAGTTTTTGGAGATGCGTGATACACGTGTCGTAATATACGGAGAGGATTTGCTTGCCAACGTGGAGCCCACGCGCGAACAGCTACGACTTGAATGTGAAGAAAAAATAAAGGGGCAACTACTGACTATAAGGAGTGCATACATTGAAAACGGTAACTCACCCAAAACCTTGCGTAACTTATTGATACGTTCGTTTGCAGCAATTATACCAGTGCTTAGGCAACTACTTAGGTTAAAGGGGTTACAGCCGCCTGTATCACGGGATGCGGTGATAAACAAGGTTGCGGAACAGTTCAACATCATAGATGCGGATACTTTCATAAAGCTACTACAACTGCGGCGGGGGATATCGTTTACGTCTATGGAACTTATAGGTTTGTTCGAATCGTATCATCGTGAACTTGAAAAGCTTGCAGATATAGCGGATAGTATCTGATGGAACGCATCAGCTCCGTACTTTTACGTGGTGTACTGGCCGTACTCGTGGTAACCGTTGTCATAGTGGGGTTGTATTACTTCTATACGCATCAGGAGGTGCGGCAACTTGAATCCCTCAAACAGAACATGGATACCCTTCATAGTGCATTGCTGGAGTTTGCATTAGCTACTGGTGGTTACTATCCCGCACGTTTGGATATACCCATAAAGGATGTGGCTCGTTCCATAGGGTTGAATGTGAAGGATCCCCGTTCGGTTACTGGTGGTAAAGATCCTGCTACAGCTGCTGATATACACGAAAGCAAGGGGTTCTGCCTATTGCCATCAGATTTTGCTAACCCATTCAATGCTCACGAGATAGCGGTGATGACAGTCAGAGGGGTACGTGATTACCCACGGACTCCTGGAGTAGTCTTATATATACCGCTGGAAGTTAAACGTAACTATACAACTGCATTCAAAATAATGGGGATAGGGCCACAGGGCCCTATCGATTATGTAATCGAGGAGAGTGCCATCCTACGGCGACCACCGGAAAAAATTTAGTGTAGTTCATCGGATAAACCGGATAGCCCAAGTTCGTTCAGTTTAGATTCTGTAGGTACACCTTCTTTGTTCCAACCCCTTATCTCGTAGTAGAGATCTAGCATCTTCTCAAATTTATCACGCGGTATTATCTCACCCTTTGCGGGGCCATCTTCGATATGTTCCTCGAAGAACCTCGCCGGTAAAGTATCATCTTTACGTGTGAACCCCTCACGTAGGTTGAATATACGGACAAGGTTCCAGATACGTTCACCTAGTTTCACATAGTCGTCGGCCCCCATCTCAAACCCCGTATCCTTTGTGATGAGTTCGGCGAACTCATCCTCACTTATTGGCATAAAGTCACACACTACTAACGAATAGGCGGCAGCACGTTCATCTTGTACATAACGTACGAAGTGCGCTAACTGTTCAGGTGAGTGCTTATCTACCTTGCCGTAGAGTTCAGCACGTGCTGTCCATGCACGTTGGTGGCAGCCACCACGATCTGCGGTAGCAAACGCTAATGCCATACCCCATGATGCACGTGGATCGACACCTGCAATCTCAAGCCCCTTTACGTGGATGGCAAATTTTTCGCTACCTTTACCTATTTGAGCGGCAGCTCTTTTAACCCCGCCTGTAAACAGCTCGCCAATACCGCGTTTGTAGGCTACACTTTTGATGAATTCTATCATTGCGTCACCGTTACCCCAATGTAGAGGGATCTCGCTTGATATGAGGCCACGCTCGTAACATTCCATCGCAAACCCGGTAATATTGGCCATGCTAATAGCATCTACACCCAAGTCGTTACATAGTGTGTGTGCATAGACGATATCCTCATAGCTGAAGATACCGAGGTTACAGCCAAACAATGCAGTAGGCTCATATTCTGGTACCTCGTACGTCTTACCAGCGTATTCACCCTTTGGTATACGGGTGTAGTTAGTACATACAAACGGACATGAGTAGCAACCGCGTTTACCTTGTAGCATACCTTTTTCTATCAACACCTGTGGTACGAGTTCGATTATCCTTGCATCCCACTTACCACCATAATTGTAGAACGGTAATACACCACCGTCGATACCTTCCCATATGCAGTTAAGTGTACCTATCTTGTGGCGTTTCATACGTACTGGGTGTTTACGTAGTTTCTGGTTGAGCTTGACCACAAGTTGACGAAATCCATCCGCATCATGATAGTTGATCCCACCCGTACCTTGTACGACGAGCGCCTTGAGGTTCTTGCTACCCATAACCGTACCTGTGCCGCCACGACCGGCTTGTCGCCCTTTATCGAAACTTATGCATGCAAAGGTGACAAGGTTCTCACCTGCAGGACCTATCACACCTACGGATGCATCCTTGTATCTACCATGCAGTATATCATCAACCTCAAATATGCGTTTACCCCATAGATCGGTAGCATCTTTTATCTCAGCACCACCATCAAATATGTGTAAATATACCGGTTTGGGTGCTTTACCACGGATTATGACGAAATCGAAACCCGCCTTTTTGAGTTTAGCACCAAAGTTACCCCCAATGTGTGAATCGTTAAACGTACCAGTATGGGGTGACTTGACGACTATGGCCCATCTACCAGATGACGGCATAGTCGTACCGGTAAGTGGGCCCGTGAGCAAAATGAGCAAACTGTCGGGTGACAATGGGTCGAGCTTTGGTGGTAGCTCCTCAAGCAGTATCCTTGCACCCAATCCCTTACCACCAAGGAAGTCACGTAGCCAATCCCACGGTACCGGATTGATCTTGATTTTACCTGTGGAGAGATCCACATCGAGATACTTACCTGTATAGCCCATGTTTTAAAATACATACAACTAGAGGTGTGTCAATTCTTCTTCTCAGTGGTTGTGGATTCCAGTACAAATCATTTTTATTCATCCTATTCTTCTTAATGTCGAGTTGAGTGAGGTTGATTTTTGACAATACGTAATATTTTTCAGTAGTATTGGGATGGCGAGAAGCAAGTCGAAGCACAAACGTAGACGCCATAAGATAAGGCTTAAGTGGAAGCGACGCAAGAAGAAACAGAAGCTACTGCAGAAACTATCAGAGAAAACAGCTGGGTGATGGCCAAAGGTCGTATACCACCGGATGAACGTATGGAGAAAGGGCCGGTCGTTGTCGTGGAGTGTGAAGAAGAGATACCCTGTAACCCTTGTGTTAAAGCATGTCCAGTGGGTGCGATAACGATTGAAGGTAATATCAACAACTTACCGGTGGTGGATTTCGATGTATGTACAGGATGCGGGCTATGTATTGCAGGATGTCCGGGGTTGGCAATTTTTGTGGTACACAAAAACTATCGACCTGACAGAGGTGAGGGGTTGGTGATGCTACCGTACGAGTTTATACCATTACCTAAGAAAGGTGACAAGGTATGGGGAGTGGATCGTAACGGCAAAGTCGTCTGTGAAGCTACCGTCGAACGTGTACTCAATACACCGAAACAGGATCGTACTGCGATCATATCAGTGGTGGTACCGAGTGACCTCGTTATGGAGGTTAGAAATATAAAACTAAAGTAGCACTTGCACGCTATAGGGTAGATGGCCCATAAGCGAGTAGCGGGTGAATATGATACACAGCTATTGTCTATCATCAAATATGGATAAATTAATAAGGTAACGGAGGGGTGGCCGAGTGGACGAAGGCGCCTGACTCGAAATCAGGTTCTCCGCCATAGGCGGGGACGGGGGTTCGAATCCCTCCCCCTCCGGTTTATATTAGGGGGTAGAAATTTTCGTAACCCGTGAACAGGTTCCAGATACCCAACTTGAAGCAACCAAAAGGGGCAGCTATGATATGGTGGCTCATCGTCATAGGTATCAACTTTGGGCTTTTACGTAACCGTACGGCTGAACATACGTATGTGGTGCAGGAGAAGCTGAACCACCTTTTACGAATGTATCCTGAACTACGTAATTACTGGTCACGTCCGATGATACCGGGGTTGTTGGGTCGCCATCGTAAAGGTGACGTCGATACCGTTAAGGTGCTCGCTATAAGGGTGGAATTTATAGAGCATCCAGAGGATTCGCTTGCTACAGGTAACGGAAAGTTCAGGTTAACGCCGAACAACGAACCGCCATTCGATACCGCTGGACATAATCTATACTTTGATCCTGCGCATACGAAACGATATTTTGAACATCTGCTCGAATTTATGCATAATTACTATTACGCTACATCACAAGGTAAGTTATGGATCGAATATAGGGTGGTACCGGATGCGGAAAGCTTAGCATACCAATTACCATATCAGATATACTACTATGGTGACCCTGACCACTACGTGGAGGGGTTGCTCACCCTACTACGTGACGCGTTGATAGCGTGTGACCTACAGGATACGGTTACGATGAGCAATTACGATGCGTTTATAGTGTTCCATCCAGGATGCTCGTGGCAAGCACAAGCAGCGTGGGGTGATACCCCTTATGATATACTTACCGGTTCCATAATAGGGTTGGATGGATACTTTGGTACACCTGTATATGTGGATGATAACTATCCGATTAATGCAGGCATAATAATGTCGGAATCGGATTTCAAGCATGGGGTACCATCATTTTTACAGGGGGCGCTCGCACATGAGTTTGGTCACCTGCTGGGATTTTATGATTTATACGATGTGAGTGGCGAATGTGTAGGTATGGGAGGATGGGCGCTCATGGGTACAGGTAACTGGAACCTTATGGGGTTGTTACCGCCACACGTATCTGCATGGCATACTGAGAAAGCGGGCTGGATAGAGCCTATCGAAATACGACATGATACCATCATACAAATATATCGACGTGGTGGAAGGGATTGGACCAAACCCAAACTATTTCGTATACCGATAAATGCACATGAGTATTATCTGTTGGAGGTGCGGTTCGCATATGCTAACCCTGACACACACAAATACATTGAGATACATAGTGCGGATTCCACATTGCATTACGATTCGAGTGGTGTACGTGTATGGAAGGATGGTGTATTAGTAAGGTTTGACGATTATGATTGGGGGTTACCATGTGACAGCATGCAGGGCGGGGTAGCCGTCTGGCACGTAGATTGTGACAAAATAGCACGTGATAGCTTATACAATCAGATAAATGCAGGGTGGCCCAAAGGCGTAGATCTCGAGGAAGCTGACGGTATACAGGATTTTGAACTCGGTTGGTATGATATCACAAATATAACGGCTGCATTTTATGGTACACCATGGGATCTGTTCTATTCACCCAGTGCACCTGAATTTACACCATGGACAGCACCCAATACAGATGCCAACCGTGGTGGTAAAACCCATATATGTATGGAGTTTGGGCCATCGGATACTTTGATGGAGGTAACGATAAGGTTTACGATGTTGCGTGAAGGGTTTCCACAGAAAGCGGTATCTTTCTATGACGTAGCGTCACCCATCGGATGGCAGTATAATGGTGGCAGTTACTGGGCGGTTGCGGGTATGGATACGATGTTACACGTGGGGAGTGGGTTTGGTGCGAGGCTTAGAGTTTATATGGGTGATTCGCTCATTTGGGAACGTATAGTACCGGATTGTAACATATATGCATCACCAAGTGTCGGCGATGTCACAGGTGATGGTGTACCAGATATTGTATTACCTGTGTTCTATGCGTATGCTATGTATGACAAAGGGGTAACCAAGATCTGTGGGCTGAAGGAGGTGCTCAAAGATACCCTGCTGTACATCGAAGGTGCAATCTACGTGTGGGAGGTTGATGGACATCCTGTGGATGGGTTCCCACAATATACTTTGGGTAGGATGGTAGCACCCGCATTGTTACACGATATGAATGGTGATGGAGATTGTGAAATCCTTGTGTGCAGTGACAACCACCTGTATGTTTTCGAGGGTGATGGCAGCATGGTGGGAGGGTTTCCCATGGACCTACCCCAATGGGTATGGGGTACACCGAATTATTATCGTGATACCATTTATGTGCTGGCAGGCGATGGTGCATTGTATAAGATAGCGAACGATGGTACATTGTGTGGAAGGTACCTTGAACCTAAATTACCGTTCTCATCAAGCACACCAGTATGCGGTGATATCAATGGTGATGGTGAGATTGAGTGGGTAGTATTGCAACGGATGACTGCAATAGCGGTGCTGGATATTGCTGGTAACGTGTTGTGGCAACAGGAGCTACCAGACACCACGTTCTATTCGACGCCGGCTATCGGTGATATAGACGGCGACAGTTTACCCGAAATTGTAGTCACGGGGTTCCATAAGTTGATGGTATACAACCACAATGGTGCGATGAAGACAGGCTTTCCGGTGGAGTATGATCCCACAGGTATGAGCGAAGGGTCACCCGTCATCGTTGACCTGGATCGTGATGGTCAAAAGGAAATAATTGTGAGTTCGTCATCTGGTAAACTCTATGCGTTCGACTATCAAGGGGAATATGTCACAGGGTTTCCATTAGATATAGGGGTGGGTAGCTACAGTACGCCGTTGGTGATGGATATCGACAATAATGATAGGATAGAGCTCATCTTGGGTAATGACGACGGTGAGATAATGGTGTGGGAATTAGGTCGCCTAGCTACAATAGAATGGGGTATGCAGCACGGTAATGCAAACCATCTGGCAACGTATGAAGGATATATGGTACAGCCATCGGGTGCAGATGTGTTCATGAGTGCACCCCTATATGTGTATCCCAATCCAGTAAAACGGTGGGCTAAGATACATTATACATTGGGTGAGGGTACAAAACATGTGAAGATACAGATATTCAATACAGCGGGCGATCTGTTGCGTGAATTCAACGGTAAAGTGGTCGACCACGGTGCGGTAGATATGGAGTTACCGATGACGGGGTTGACGAACGGTGTCTACATGCTCAGGGTGGAAGTAACGACTGACAAAGGTGAAACTCTACATAAATTTTATAAGTTTGCGATTGTGAGAGAGTAACCTGTTTCACATATTTGTTAACGTCGGAGATAAAATGGGCACGAGAATACGATCGTTGGTTAAAACATTTGTTTGGCGTGCGATAGGGATTGTGGTCTTAGGAACCATATCGTACATAGTTACAGGTAACTGGCGTGACATAATTATAATATCTCCATACGGTGTTGTACTATATGCATGAGCGGCTATGGGAATGTATCGCATGGGTAGAACTGATGAGATTTAATCAGACAAAGGGGGTAAGATGTTTCGAGATTGGTTGCTTTGCGATTTCCACATACATACGAGGTTAAGCGATGGAGAGTTACCATTGGACGAGGTAATCGACCTGTATGGGACCAAAGGGTTTGATGCTATAAGTATTACGGATCATGT
>CBFDTI010000028.1:0-16612 GCA_965612795.1 uncultured bacterium
TATTTACCACCATAAAGCCATACGAATATGCGGTGATCAAAGGCTATCTGAAAAATGTTGATGTATCGAGGTTAACCTCAGCTAAGAAGCTACTCGTTACCAGACTTTCCATGTACTATGAGGGGCATTCACAACCCATGGTAAACCTAAAGCTTAATGCTATTTCGGACACAAGTCGCAGTTATTTCGTCTGGGGTGGCATAAATTACCTATCATACAACTTAGGTATGGATATAACCTTGATTGCTAAATTTGGTAAATCTAATGCATTTCCGGTGAAAACTTGGCATTACCCGCATGGCGATACAGTCGTTGGTATAGACTTCTACCGTGCATATGTGAGTGGTAGGAACGGTAACTTACGAGTTACGGTGGGCAGGTTATCTGTTAACTGGGGGTATGGATTGTTGGTATCAGGTAGCACAATACCTTACGACCTGATATTCTTACGCTACGTACGTGGTGCATGTAACTTTGTATATTTATTTGCACCACTCGACCAGTACGTCTCAACCGATAGCTTAACTCCATTACTTAACCGATACTTTTGTGCACATAGGTTGGATATAGCGCTACTAGAGCATAAGCTGATACTATCGCTGGGTGAGGGTATACTATTTGCGCGTCAGGATGCACTGTCTGCATTGTATTACCTGAACCCCGTCGCAATATATCGGTTGGCTGAATATAACACACACTATGCGAGGAAGGCAAGTGGCGCATATTGGTTTAATGACGACCTTTATTGGGAGGTTGGTGTCACATTGTATCTGAAGAATACAAAACTATACTTTGAGTGGTTACTCGATGATGTAGGGTTTGTGACCGATCCGTACCATCCATTTATCGACGATGTCATAAATTCGGGTCCGTTTGCATATATCTTAGGTGTAAAGCGTGCGGATATATTAGTTGATCGCACATTATGGTGGTTGGAATACCTTCACGTAAACGCTTATTGTTATTGGCACAAGCTGCCGCAAAATTATTTTGTATGTATGGGGTACCCGTTAGCTCATAGGTTAGGGTCAGATTTCGACATCACTTCGCTTAGGATAGTGTACCATCACAGTGTGGGTTTAGATATTAGGCTATCCATTAGCTTCGTAAGGAAAGGTAAAACCCATTTAGCTATAAGCGAAGCACGACCGCCAAGAAATTGCTTCCTTTGGGGTATACCACAAAAAATGCTTAAGTTACATATTGGGGGTGAGATTTTTGGCACATCATGGTTTGTTGGTGGCATAGATCTGAGATACTCAAAAATATGGAATTACGGCAATAAGCTGGGTAGATCTAGATCGTTGTGGGAGATTAACCTTCATAGCAAGTTGTGGATTTGATGTTTAAGATTTTCATCTTATGAAGTTCAACTTCCATGCAGTTTATCGAATATCTTGCGTAATGTGGTGATACTATCCGCCTCATACGGTGGCTTATCTTCCCTTATGGATTTGATTCGCGCAAACCTCAACGCATAACCTGAGTCATAGTGGGGGCTCACCTGTATATCGTCGAACTCTACCTCAACAACAAGTTCGGGTCGCACATAGACAATGCCGGGGGATTCACCTTGTTTAAGAGATAGCAGCTTTTTTGTTAAATACGTGAACTCCTTGTCAGTAGGTCCTTTAAATGTTTTACCTACATGTAATAAACTCTTATAACTTTCATCCCATACTGCAAGATGATAGTTGGACAGCCAATTGCTGCGCCGACCATGCCCCCATTCTGCCGCTACAATGACTGCATCGATCGTATAGTGGCGTTTGACTTTAATCCAATAGTCGCGACGTTCACCCAAGTGATACGGTGCATCGAGCTGTTTCACCATGACCCCTTCGTAACCGTCGGCTATCGCTTTGTGAAAGAATTTACGTGCCTCTTCAATAGATGCAGTCACTATGCGGGGCGGTCGTGTTAAAGGTAACCCCTTCAGTATTGCATACCTCTCCTCATATGGGATATCGATAACCGGTTTATCACAATAGAGTATATCAAAAAAGTAGGCTTGTACATTTACATGGGTGCGCTCACCAAACCTACGCATAAGTTGTTGAAACATTATAGGTTTGCCAGATTTATCTATCCCTATAACTTCACCATCCAGTATGAGGTCGTGTGGCAACTTCTGTAACAGTGTCGTTATGTCCGCAAACTTATCGGTTATATCCTTCAATCTACGGCTGTATATACGTATGGTGTTACCCTTCTTATGTGCTTGTATTCTCACACCATCTAATTTACATTCGAGTGCCAACCGTGTATTGTATACCTTGTAGACTTCATCAATCGATGGAAGCATCTCAGCCAACGCCAACCGCACAGGTTGTAGGGGTTCCACCACTATCTTCTTACCTTGTATAAGGTTAGCCACAAGCGTAGGTAAGTTAGGTTGTGTTGCCAGTCGTCTTTTTATAGTATCCTTTGGCAGGTTAAGTGCTGTCGCCAATGCATCGACTAACATACCTTCACTTACACCGCAACGTAATTCACCACTTATCGTAGCCAGAAGGAAATTGAGCTCCTCCTCAGTGAGATGTGCGAATAGCTGTTGTAGAAGCAATTCCTTAGCTTTCCTTCCAGAGGCATCGGCTACCTTCTTTAATAATCGATACACCTCTACTATTTCGAGCGATGGCTCAAACAACGGCAGTGTCGGTACCGCCATAGCTAACTTATATACGGAAAACCGCAGATTGAGCTTAAGATCGGGCAACCCCGCCAGCAGTGAGATTAATGCTGGTAACTCATCCTCCGTTGTATTACGTATAAAATCCGCTAATAGGTTGAGCTTGGCACCTCTCGCAGAAGTCTGGCGTAACGCCTGCCATAATTTAACGACTTCGGTAAGTTTCATCAATCACCTCACCAATGGTATAATTGGGATGTACATAACATACACGTACATTGCGATGGTCACCTGCAACCACAGATGTGCTGGAGATCAACATCTTAATGTAGTTATACGAAGTAGCTGTTAGATAGCCATCTCGTGGCCGTTCTATATGTACGGGTAGGACTTTTCCTTCGAACTGCTTACGAAATGTATAGAACTTGCGTGCGCTCAACATATGAAGTATATCGGAACGACGTTTAACCTCATATGGTGGAACCTTGTTTGGTAGTCCGTTAGCCTTGATAAACGGACGTGGTGAGAACCTAAACACATGTAGATAGTTGAGGGGGCTACGTTCGATAAACCTATAAGTGGTGATAAATGACGTACGGTCTTCACCTGGAAACCCCACTATCACATCGGCACCTAAACATATATCGGGTATGTTTTTACGTAGAACCTGTAGAATAGCTTCATATTCCTCGATCGTATAGGGGCGGTTCATCAGCTGCAGGATACGATTGTCCCCACTCTGCAGCGGTATATGTAGGTGATGGTTGAACTTAGACGATGCTCTCAGCAAATTGACAAACTCATCCGTTATACCACAAAGCTCGATGGAACCCAACCCTACACGTACGAGTTCTGGTAGCTGTATGATTTTATTCAATAGATCCACCAACGTAAATCCGTCATATTTGTACTTCGCTATGTTTGTACCAGTAAGAATAATTTCACGGTAGCCGGTTCGTATGAGCTGCTGTATCTCTTTCATGATTTCATCAATAGGTCGTGACTTTGGTGCCCCCCGTAAGTATGGTACAATACAGTAGCTGCAGAATTGATCGCAACCTTCTTGTATCTTCACAAATGCACGTGTATAACCATAGAAGTGCGAGATATACGGTACATGTGAAAGGTTCAATTCACGTTCGATATCCGTGATGTATGGTAAGATGTAATCGATGCCATCAGTTTTTACCACTGAGGATTCGTATCGTGCTGCACAGCCGGTAAGTATTAATTTGATGTGAGGATTGAGACGTTTCAACCTTCTCACCCAGTTACGTACCTGGCGTTCAGTAGCTGTAGTGACTGCACAGCTGTTTATAACCCATATGTCAGCAGTCGCTGGATTATCCACCAGCTCATAACCTGTACGTACGAACTCCTCCGCAATACGTTGGCTATCGTACTTATTGAGTCGACACCCAAACGTAGTGATACCGAATCGCATGTTGATATTAGTTAACCCCGCGGATGCGTTATTTCGTGTATCTTCTTCAGCTCTTTCAACGTCAAATGCGTATATATCTGTGTACTTGCTATGGAACGGTGTCCCAACAGCAGCTGTACCGTACGTAGGTCACAGCCGCGGTTCAGTAGATGGGTTGCATACGTATGACGTAATGTGTGTGGACTTATACCTGTTTTGTGTGATACCTTCATCAGATGCTTTTTAACTATACGTTGCAATGTACGTGTGGTGATAGGTGTACCCTTACGTGAGAGGAACAGGCCAAGTTCGTCCATCTTGATCTTATCACCCGTTTGTACGTATTCACGTAACCACCTAAGTGCAGTACGAGTTAGCGGTATCTCACGTTGCTTACCACCCTTGCCATGTACGCGGATGATTTCGCGCTCCCAATCGATATCGTGCAGCTTTAAGTTACAGAGTTCACTTGCTCGTATACCAGTACCGTAGAGGAGCTCCAGGATTGTACGATCCCTCAGCGATAGATCTGTCAACTCGAACAGCCTTTCCATTTCAGCTTCTGTCAAGAATGTGGGTAATTTACGTGGTAGCTTAAACGATCGTACTGCGGTTGCGGGTTGTATATCGACAATACCGTGGCGGTTCAAATACCTGTAAAAGCTACGTATGGCGGATAGCTTGCGGTTGATGGATCGCTTCTCGTAACCATGGCGTACGAGTGAGGCCACAAAGTTACGAATATGATCCACGTTCACCCGGGATGGATGTTCAACCCCATAGTTCGTCTTGAGGAATTCACTAAACTCCAACAGATCCACTTTATAGCTACGTATGGTATGTGGTGACATGTTCCTGTTTTGCATGTATTTAAGGAAATCGTTGATTAAAAGGTTCATCCCTCCTTAAACCACCTTTATGTATAAAGTATATCACAACAGGGATTGAAAAGGGCCAAACTGCTAGACTGAACATCCTAGTTCAACATATTGTACGCTCATGTTATGTACCGTGTGCCAGATATTAACCATTTAATTTTCAAGGATTATGAGAGGTTTGATCGCCCCATCTTCTTTGGTTTCCATCAGACGAAACGCCCTGTCAACTTCGTCAAAACCTGAATTCATGCGCAGTCAGCGCGACCTGTTTCAACCCACCGGAGTAACCTGTAAACAGCCGCTTCGTCAGGAACTGAATCCGGAATTAGCGCTAAGTTTGCCTCAGCATTGTTCACATGAAATATTCGGCAAAGATACCATCTTGTGTTAGCAAACTTCCAACCAAGCATCCGCTGACAATGCGGTGGGTACCCACGAAGAGAGGTCCCGCATTTATGGTAGTGGGTGATGGCATTCACTGCATAGGTAATTTTCAAAAACCTTTCGAAAATGGAACCCATAAATTGTAAAAGTGATTGCTAGCGGGAAAAGCCGTGGATGCCTGAATAACGACCAGAAAAAGAGCCTCCAGTAATAACCTCTTGCTTTATCTTTTACACCCAAAACCCATATGGATTTAAAAAGTGCTCCAAGATATGCAAAATGGAAATGGACTGCTCCTTTTGGTAATGGTTTATATTCCCTTAAGAATTTCGTAACACGTTCGTAGTAAGGTTTGGGAGAGTAAATTCCGCTGATAATTCTCTTGTAACCGCTGATGAGTGTTTCACGTTTTATTTTAGGGATAAAATTAATTGAAAGGTCCGTGTTATCGCCCGAAATATCCTTCAATAATCTACCTTCTTTTACAAGACGCTTATGAAGTCGGGTGCCACGAGGGGCATTTAGTAATCCAACCATTGCTGTAACGATCCCACTTTCTTGAATGAACTCAATCTGTCTTTCGAAGATCGAAGGAGGGTCACTATCGAACCCCACAATAAACCCACCAGTAACTTGTAAACCGAACTTCTGGATTTTTTTGACACAGGCTACTAAGTCACGATTCTTGTTTTGAACCTTATTGCATTCCGCTAAACTTTCTTCGTTCGGCGTCTCAATGCCAACAAATACGGAACCGAATCCTGCCTTAACCATCAGCTGCATGAGCTCCTCATCATCGGAAAGATCTATAGATGCTTCTGTGTTAAAAGAGAAGGGATAGTTCTTTTCTTCCATCCATTCGATTATAGCAGGTAGAATTTCTGTCTTCAACTTTCTCTTATTACCTATGAAATTATCATCGACAAAGAATACACCGCCTCTCCAGCCATGAGAATATAGGCTTTCCAATTCGGCTAATATTTGTTCTCTATTTTTTGTCCGAACTTTGCGCCCATAAAGGAATGAGATATCGCAGAAGTCACAATTAAAAGGGCAACCCCGTGAGTATTGGATACTCATAGTTGAATATTCTCTCATATCAATGAGCTCCCAGAGTGGTACGGGCGTCTTTTCTATGTCCGGTAATTCTTTAGAAGTGTAAATGTGCTTAGTGGATCCGGTTTTTAGGTCCCCCAAAAATGGTGGAAGCGTAACTTCAGCCTCGTTAAGTAGAAGATGGTCTACATCCTTAAACTCTTCGTATTCACTTGTAAAAAGTGGACCACCGGCAACAATTTTGATACCCCTTCTTTTACACCTCCTGATGACTTCGTTTGCGGATGCTTTCTGGATAGACATGGCACTGAGGAAAACGAAGTTGACTCCTTCAATGTCCTCATCCTTTAGCGTGGTTACATTCATATCCACAAGTTTCTTCTCCCAGTCAGTTGGGAGCATTGCTGCTACGGTTAATAAGCCCAACGGTGGGTGAGTCGCCTTTTTAGAGATAAATTTCAAGGCATACCTAAAGCTCCAGAAAGTGTCGGGGTACCTCGGATAAACTAAAACGACTTTCATATAAACTCCTTATTCCTACCCTCGTAAAAGATTATGATTATAACGGATAATCTTTTACCATAAAGGATATCACTACACCACTCCCCGGGGGAGACTCGAACTCCCAACCGTCGGGTTAACAGCCCGCCGCTCTACCGATTGAGCTACCGGGGATTATCAAATTAAATATAGCCTGAATCCAGTGAAGTCAACCCATCCTCATACAGAGTATTCTATGTGGAAAGTAATTGCTTAATCTCGTCAACCTCTGGCACTCTACCCGCTATTTTAACTTCACCATCTATCACCACCGCTGGAGTATGTGTGATCCCCCGCTTTAACATCTCCAGCTGGTCGTATACATGTGTTACTTCAGCCTCAATCCCCAACTCCTGTACCGCCTTACGTACGTTCTGCTCCGTTCTCTTGCACTTGGGGCATCCTGTGCCAAAGATCTCTATTTTCTTCATATTACCTCCTTTTTATAAGATTTTAATCGTCCCCATATAAACAAGCCCTGCTACTATACCAACTATAATGGCGAGGACTGCATAGTTTAATACACATCGCCAGCTAATTATACGGGAAACCCCCATCATAGAGGGTATGGATGCCATCGGTGCACCTATCAAGAACGCCAATGCAGCACCAGGTGACATACCCAAATTTATAAGTGCTTTAACCAAGAATACTTCAACCAACGTAGGTGTATACATAGGTACACCTATAGCCGCACCTAATATTACTCCACGTACACCGGTAAGATAAGTTGCCACCACCTCCTTAGGTAAATATGCCTCAACGTAACTGACGGCTGCAACCCCCAACAAGAGGTAAGGTAACGCCTTACTGGCTAAGCCCCAGGCTTCTTTGAGTGCATCTGCCGATTTCTTATGAAAATCCACGTGCATAAGCTCTACTTCCTTTGCTGCAGTAATCTTACTATACTTATGGGTTTCACGTTTACCCCAGGGTGTCTTATCCAATATATAACCTATAAAGATGGCACCCAAGAACGAAAACCCAAATCTTGCAGCTGCAAGCTTCCACGATATTATCTCCGCTGTGAATATGAGTGCAAGAATGTTAGCTGCAGGTGCCATCAACAGAAAACTAACCGCTGGCCCAATACCAGCACCTGCTATCAATATACCTCCGAAGATCGGTATCATCGCACACGAACATACTGTCAATATCGGTGCAAACGCAGCCGCCAAAATGTACGACTTTAACTTTCTACCTGAAAGCAGTCTACGCATCCTATGTGCTGGCACAAATGCAGCTATTATACCGCCCAACATAAACGCAAAGATAAATGCACCCCATGCCCTTGATATGTAACTACCAAGATAAACTATAGGTATAAGTGCTGGATGGTACGAGTTAAGTGCATGATATTTAAAAACAGGTATCAATGGATGATGTGCTACCCGTGGATAAATAAGCATCAACAACCCAAACCCTAATAACCCCCATGCTAGGATGGTTTTTGCGATGGGTTTAGAATCTTTTATATCCATCACACCTCCAAGCTATTAGCCTGTAATTATGGGACTATCTGGGATTATCTATTAGACGATGGGGCCCCAACCATCCCACCAACAGTGGCAAACTTTCCTTTTAGCACCCAACCTGTTGGGGTTAAAGGGTGGCCAAAATCTCATCTTCGTAAATTAAAATAGTCTTATGCTAAAGATGTCAACCTTTTATATAGTGATTCGCCTCTATAATCTACGCATACACTGGCAAAAGCCGTGATAGTTGGCACATATGCCACCCATTATCGAGAACATCCCCCAAAACAGTGGCCGTGTCAAAATATGTGACAGTATAGGTTTACAATAAGGGAGCAAATATATCCCCCATGTGATAAGAAAACATCCTACTACGATACAGGTGTGCCCAAATACGATTAGTGCAACTCGGTTACCAGACCAGCCCACGTAACAGAGTGCCAATCCAACAACTAATGGTACCACACCCCCTACGCTGTTACCTCTTACGATGGTTATCACGCCAAGTACTATAAGCAGTACCCCAACAACCAAGCCTATCACGCTACGGGGGTTCATTATCCCTCCTTTATATTTGAAGATTAATCTATCTAACCATTAAACAAGTATTAAACCGCAACGACAGTGATACCTACATGCTTATCTTAAAGGTATATCTTATTGACAACTGTGTTATTTTGGTATATTTATTCAGATGGCAAATATATTGCGTAAAATACTACCTACAGCTAACGAA
This sequence comes from uncultured bacterium, assembly GCA_965612795.1. GTDB lineage: Bacteria > Hydrothermota > UBA3073 > NMUJ01 > NMUJ01 > NMUJ01. Next base: position 9,125 of record CBFDTI010000028.1, read on the forward strand.
CGTACACTACGTAAACTATGGCCTATCGTTGAAGAGGTTAACAGAGAATTTGAGAAACTGAAATCCCTAACCGACGACCAACTACGCAAAAAGACTGAAGAGTTCCGTACCCGCTACAAAGAAGGTGAATCACTCGACGACCTTATGGTCGAGGCGTATGCGGTTGTAAAGGAAGCGGCACGTCGGCTTGTGGGCAAGAAATGGCAAGTAACAGGTCAGATGTGGGAATGGAACATGGTACACTATGATGTACAGATATTGGGTGCTATTGTGCTACATCAGGGTAAAATAGCGGAGATGGCAACCGGTGAGGGTAAGACGCTTGTCGCTACCATGCCGTTATATTTGAATGCACTTACTGGACGCAATGTACATCTGGTTACGGTTAACGACTATCTTGCACGTCGTGATGCCCAGTGGATGGGTGGACTCTATGAATTTCTTGGTGTAACCGTTGGCTGTATACAGAGTGGTATGTCTCACGAGGAGCGCAAAAAGCAGTACGAATGTGATATCACATATGGTACGAACAATGAGTTTGGATTCGATTATCTACGTGATAATATGGTTTTACGTGCAGAAGATCGTGTACAACGTGGCCATTATTATGCAATAATAGACGAGATCGATAGCATACTTATAGATGAGGCACGTACTCCACTTATAATTTCGGGGCCCGTCGAACGTAGCCTTAACCGCGAATACGCACGCCTTAAACCGTTAGTCGAACGTCTATTCCGTAAACAAACGATATTGGTTAACTCAATAATTGCAGAAGCTGAACAGTTACTCAAAGAAGGTAAATACCGTGAAGCAGGTATCAAACTACTGCAGGCACAGCGTGGGGCACCCAAAAATAAGCGGTTGATGAAACTGAAGCAAGAACCCGGGATACAGCGGTTGATCGATGAAACTGAAGGTATCTTCTTGCGTGAGAAGAAGATGCACGAACTCGATGCTGACCTGTATTATTATATCGACGAACGTGCCAATGTTGTATCGCTCACAGATAAAGGTAGATACGAACTTATGCCACAGGATCCGGACTACTTCACGGTACCAGATCTGGGCGAAATGCTATATGCGATACAGAAAGATCACAGTTTATCACCACGTGAACGCCTGGTCAAGAAAGAGGCAGCTGAGCGTGAATTCGCCGAAAAGAGTGCACGTGTACATGCACTTACACAATTATTACGTGCGTATGCATTGTTTGAGCGTGACGTCGAATATGTCGTACAGGATGGTAAAGTTATAATCGTGGATGAATTTACAGGTAGGTTGATGCCAGGCCGTAGATATTCAGACGGTCTACACCAAGCGATCGAAGCCAAGGAAGGGGTACGAATTCAGGAAGAGACACAGACACTTGCTACAATTACATTACAGAACTACTTCAGGATGTACGAAAAGCTTGCTGGTATGACAGGTACCGCTGTTGATGAAGCAGCTGAATTCTGGGAACTCTACAAGCTGGAGGTTGTGGTTATACCCACTAATAAACCCGTACGTAGGGTAGTATTTCCCGACGTTGTTTACAAAACACGTCGTGAGAAGTACGAAGCCGTCATCCGCGAGATTGAAGAGCTGTATCGCCGAGGTAGACCCGTACTCGTAGGTACCACATCCGTGGAAGCTTCAGAAATACTCTCACGTATGCTCAAACGCAAAGGTATACCACATCAGGTGTTAAATGCTAAGCACCACGAACGTGAAGCTAATATCATTGCACAAGCTGGGCAGCGCGGTAAGGTGACAATCGCCACCAACATGGCAGGTCGTGGTACCGACATAAAGTTGGGCCCCGGTGTGGTTAAATGTAAGGAATGTTGCCTATTCTCGGATAATAACAACTGTAACGTCGATATTAACCAGTGTTATCGTGACCCACCTTGTGGTTTACATATCATAGGGACAGAGCGACACGAAGCACGCCGTATCGATCGACAGCTCGCCGGTAGGTGTGCACGTCAGGGAGACCCCGGGTCTGTGCGGTTTTATTTATCATTGGAAGATGACCTGATGCGATTGTTTGGTGCCGACCGCATAGCAGGGCTTATAGATAGGTTTGGGCCACCCGATGGTAAGCCTATCGAAAGCAAACTCGTAACCAAAGCTATAGAATCGGCTCAGAAGAGGGTCGAACGTATGCATTTTGAGATGCGCAAAAGGTTACTCGAATACGATAATGTTATGAACAAACAACGTGAGGTCATCTACGGTAAGCGTAACGAAATACTCGATAGGGAAGACGTCACGAACATGGTGAAAGAGAGCATAAGGAATACGATTGCAGAAATAGTTGACAAACATGTAGCGCTTGGTGAGGCATTCTCACCACAAGATCTACGTATGGAGTTACAAACCATTGTGTTAACCGACCTACCTATAGATTGGGATTCGCTTAAATCGAAAAAGCCCGAAGAGATCGAAGAGATTGTCTTTGACGCTGTTATGTCAGAATATCGTAAGCGTGAGGAGATTATAGGTCCAGATACCATGCGGCAGCTCGAACGTCAGATCATGTTATGGACTATCGATCGTCTCTGGCGTGAGCACCTCTATGAGCTTGACGCATTACGTGAAGGTATAGGGCTACGTAGTTACGGTGAACGCGATCCGCTGGTCGAGTACAAGCGTGAAGCGTTTCAGATGTTCCAGGAATTGCTATCGAACATAGACCGTACTATTACACGTAATCTGTTTGGGTTAAGGATTGCACCTCAGGTATTGCGTCAGACGAGAGAACACGAACCTAAGGAGAGACCACAGAAGAAGGAACCCACCGCTGTGAAAGCTCAAAAGGGATTTGCAACAGCTGAAGCAGAACAGCCATCCACACAACAACCGCTACGACCGGTGGTCAAAAAGAAGAAAAAGAGACGCAAACGAAGGTAGTTGACTTTATGCAAAGTTCACTATTTTATAAAGAGGTGAACATGAAGAGGTAAAAATGGCACGTTGGTTGTTTTTTTATGTGAGTAGTGTAATATTAGGGAGCTGGATACTCACGGGGTGTACCCAAAAGTGGGCATCACCTACAACGCTTAAGGAGCTGGAGCAGGTTAAACAAGCTGCACTGGCAGCTGAAGCTAAGGCAGCTGAACTTGAAGAGACACGTAAATATCTTGAACAGGAGCGTGACACTAAACGTGCACGTGTGGAGGCACTTCGAAAGCAGATAGAAAAGTTAGGAGGCAAGCCATGATGAGGGTGGGATCGATCATGTTGGGCTTATTGCTGGTCTGTAGCGTACTCTATTCGGAAGAGCGGCTTACTGAGGAAAAGGCACGTACGTTAATTGAGGAATATAAAGCACGCGAACATGCAGCAAAAGAAAAAATAGCGATAGAGATGGCAAAGATTGAACAACTCCGTAAGGAGATAGCGGCACTCGATGCGGAGATATTGAAGTTAGAAGCCAAGCTTAAGGAGTTACAAGCCAAGAAAGTGCCTAAATTCAAAATTTATAAGGTCAAAAAGGGTGACACCCTGTGGGGGATAGCAAGGCGCTTTTATGGTGCAGGTGTGCGGTGGCGTGACATATATGAAGCAAATAAAGAGTTGATAAAGGATCCACACCATATTTTGCCAGGATGGGAGTTGAAAATACCTCTCCCCTAATAAACTATGGAACTACGTACAAAGATACCGTTGAAAGGTGCTGACCTGTTGAAGTTGACGGGTGAAACTGATACCATATTGAAGTTATTACGGGATCGCTATGGTGTAAAGATCATCATAAGAGGGGATGAGCTCACACTTATAGGCAGTGACGAGAGTAAACTTAACGAGGTACGTGGCTATCTGGAGTTTCTCATACATCAAATACGTAAGGGTAAGACCATACGCGAGGAGGATGTGTTAGTACCAGCTGCTGACGAGAAAAAGGTGATCCCCACTCCCAGAGGTATAGTACGCCCACAGAGTCCGGGGCAGGAGAAATATATAGAGGCGCTCAACACATACGATGTGGTAGTAGCCATAGGGCCCGCAGGTACTGGTAAAACCTTTCTCGCTGTCTGTAAAGCTGTGTGTGAACTTATGCGTGACAATGTAAAACGTATTATACTGACACGGCCGGCGGTTGAAGCAGGTGAAAGTCTGGGTTATTTGCCAGGCGATTTTCGTGAAAAGATAGATCCCTACCTGGGGCCACTTTACGATGCTTTATATGAGATATTCCCTACACATAGGGTGCGTGCACTTATGGATGAACGTAAAATCGAAATACTACCGCTCGCATATATGCGAGGTAGAAATCTAAACAATGCATATATACTTGTGGATGAGGCACAAAATACCACAAGAATGCAAATGAAGATGGTGCTCACGAGGATGGGACCCAATTCACGTATTGCGATAACGGGTGATATTACACAGATAGATTTGGCTAACAAAAAAGATTCAGGGTTGCTGGAAATACAGAAAGTGCTAAGAGGTGTACCAGGAATAGAGTTTGTATATCTGACTGAAGATGATTGCGTACGTCATCCACTCGTCAAGCAAATTATCGTTGCTTACGAGAATTACGAGAAGACACGTAAGACAAGCAAATAGATTTGAACCCACCTTAATGGTTAAGGTTGAACTACATAATCCCACTCAATACCATTTAGATAATACAGAGATAGAACGCTTATTACAGGAGATAGCTAAGTGTGAAGGTTGGTCAGCCCCACTCGTAGTGAGTATAGCGTTGGTCGACAATGACAGGATCAAAGAGCTCAACCTATCCTATCTGGGACGTGATCACCCTACGGACGTCATAGCGTTCCACCTACCACCTGTGGGTGATGAACCGCATCTCGCCGATATCTACATTTCGTGGGAAGAAGCTGCCACCTATGCAGCAGACCACAAAACAGCCATAAAAGAAGAAATAATGCGGTTAATAATACATGGGTTCCTACATGTGCTCGGTTACGACGATACTACACCCGCAAACCGTGCTCGCATGTTGGACAAGGGTGAGCGTTACCTTCGTATGTGGAGGGCATGTACATAGGGTTGGTTATCCTAAAAATACTGGGGTTCGTTGTATTGATTGCATTGTCAGCAACCTTTTCAGGTTCGGAGACTGCACTTTTTTACCTATCACCTGTGAAACTCGAATTACTTGCACAGAAAGGTAGATGGTTCAGTAAGCTCACCAAACGTGAACGTTTTCTTCCTACGATACTCTTTGGTAACACGCTCGTAAATGCGGGTGCATCCCTACTATTTGTATCGATACTGGAGGATTTCTTACGTACACCGCTGTCAGAAGAGGTGTTCCTATCTACTGCAATATTGACATTTATAATATTGACGTTTGGTGAGTTTTTGCCTAAACTTTTTGCCACCGTAAAAGCATACTCAATAGTTACACATACCGCGTTACCATTGAATATATTATACTTTGCTTTCCTGCCATTTACAGTGTTGCTGTTGCCATTGTTCCGAGTGTTACAAAAGCCTTACAAGGTGCCAAGCTACCATGAGTTACTGTGGGTAATAGAGAATAGCTTCAAACAGGGATACCTAACATCGTTTGAGGCACATTTCACGCGTGGGTTGATAGATTTCCATAATAATACCGTTGATACGATAATGACACCTCGTGAAAAGATATTTGCACTCCCTGGTGACACCAGGATAGAAGCTATACGTAACAACAAGCTTAAGTATTCTCGTATTCCTGTGTACGACAAGAATATCGATGATATTGTAGGGATACTCTATCTGAAGGATTTATTCACGTATGAAGGCGACCCCCATGCACCTATACGGGTGCTCGTACGTGATGCACTCTTTGTATCGAGTAACTCGCAAATCAGCCAGGTATGGAACCTGTTCAAACTCAAACACATACATATGGCCATAGTGCGTGATGGCAAGAAAGTGGTAGGCCTGGTAACATTAGACGATATTTTACGTACGTTGTTCACATGGCAACCTGGTTAATCGTACTTTATGCTATATGCGCATTCTTTACCGCAAGTGAGATAATATTTACGTCCGCCGACCGTATACGGCTTTATGCGAACCGTAAAAGTAAGCGATTAACTTCCGCATGGCAATTCGTAAGCGAACCATATAGGTTTCTTGGCACTGTACTTATAGGTACGGATGCAACCCACATAGCGATCGCTATACTGTGGGGTAAGGTATTCGAAAATTACACGCTTAGTGGTATTATCGCCACGATTGTGGCTACATTTACGTTACTGGTGTTTGGTGATCTGCTACCTAAGATAATCGCACATCCATTTGCTACACGGTTAGCACCTTATTTTGCAGTAATTCATAGGCTGCTATATTTTGTATTCTACCCACTTATACAATTTGAGTATTGGTTAGCACAAAAGTTAGGGTTATACGCTAAACGTCCTGGGTATGAAACACGTGAAGATCTGTTCTTGGTGATACAGCGGTTGCTTACAAACCCAGAGGCAAGGTTCCTCGAGAAGATTGTCAAACTACGTGAGAAGTGTGCGAAGGATATCATGATACCACGCCATAGGATAGTAGCTATACCTGTCACAGCAACTATCGATGAAGTCATCCAAAAGGTGCGAGAGACTGGTCATTACCGTTATCCAGTATATGACGAACAGCTCGATAATATCGTGGGAGTGTTGAGGATACGTAAGCTGTTTGGCTCGAATAAGTCCATAAGATCGGTGCTCGACGACCCGCTGTTCCTACCTGATATTATAACAGTTTGGGAACTATGGAGTAAGATGGAAGAGAAAGGTGAAGATCTGGCCATCCTTATCGATGAATACGGAGGTGTATCCGGTATTGTGACTGTGGAAGATATCGTTGAAGAGCTGGTTGGTGAGATACAAGATGAATTCGATTATTGGTCGTGGGAGACCGAAATAGAAGAGTTACAACCAGGTACGTATAGGTTGCCGGCTGATATGAGGCTTACAGAGGTGGAAGATAAGCTTGGGATAAAGTTTCCACGTGAAGTGACAGAGTTCGAAACTCTATATGGTATAATATCACATTACCTGGGTACGTCGCCAGCTGCGGGATCGAAGGTCAACCTCAACGGTATAACGTTAGAGGTTGGTAGAGGTATAAAGCGACCGTTTAACGTTATTTTACGTGTGGAACAGGTAAAGGAGGAGTGATGGAATGTGTAAACCGCGAGAAAAATTTGAAAACCTGCCCCTGCACATGGGAGCCATGTGATGTTAAGGGCATATGTTGTGAATGTATAAAACGCCACCTGAAGCATAAGGAGTTACCTGCGTGCTTCTTCACGCCAGAAGCTGAAAGAACCTACGACCGCTCATTTAGTAAATTCGTCGAGGAGTGGTCGAAACGTGGAAAAGCTTGAAATTGGGCAAATGATTGACAATCCTCCAAATAGGTTAAGTAATGAAGTTGAATTTTAAATTGCTTGAATTGCAGATATTAGATTTAGATTTTATCAGTAAGGGGGCAAAATGATAGAACTGTTACGACGTGCGTTAGAGATAGCGGATACGGAGT
>CBFDTI010000029.1:0-16000 GCA_965612795.1 uncultured bacterium
CGCAATGTATAACCACAATCCTCACAGATAAGGTATCGCGAATATCCTCTCAGATTCATAAATAGCACAACCTTACCTCCTTGCTGTAGAATCTTTTCAATTTTACGCCTAAGTTCGGGTGAAAATATTTGCTTTTTCTGAAGTGTGATCACCTTAATGTTAAGTTTGTCAAATTGGGGCTCATTTACCAGTTTATACTTACCTTTCTTGATATTGAGATAAGTTTCGAGTGACGGACTACTCGTACCCAGTATCACCTTTATACCTTCGAACATTGCACGCATAATCGCCACATCACGTGCATGATAGTGTGGATGATCCTGCTCCTTATAGTGTTTGCTCTCTTCACGTTCAACTATTATTGACCCTAGCTCCCTAAACGGCAGAAAGACTGCACTCCTTGTGCCACACACCACACGTAGGTTACCCCGACGTAAAGCTAACCATAATCGCTTCTTATCGCTATCACGTAGCTCGCTTGTATAAAATGGTACATCTTGCAATATCCAATGGTCACGATGTTCGGGGACCAATACCAGCACATCTTTACCTTCTGACAGAGTCTGTTCTATAACGTGTCTGTAGTAATTCCACCGAACTGTAGGGTCAACCTCCCATAACACATCAACCTGTGGCCGTACATTCTTTATCTCAAACTCCTTAGCTCTGGGTAACAACCTTGTGATACTCTTACGCCTTACACTTTGTGGTAGTATATGTTCAATAACGTGTCCAACCTCTGCTACATAGTAGCTGGCTACCCATTTAGCGAGTTGAATAAGATTGTTCTCAAGCACAGGTTTACGCGAGATTAACTGCTTAATTCTACGTAGTTTAGTGACTTCTGGAACATTAGGTTCACATAAAATATCGATCACCCACCCTATTTTTGTTGTACGTTTAAACGGTACCACTACCATACAGCCAGGTTTCACAGGTAATTTCGTCTCATACGTGAAATCACCTGCATCAATACCCACTTTTACGTACATGACCCACTGTTATAAGTTTGTAATCCATCGAACCCAACCCGATCTTTGCTGCATGACGTACCTGTATGAGTGGATCGATTTCTGGACGTAACTTTCGCATTGTGGTTTCATAATCTACCAGCTCATAGCTTGCCATATCGAGTGCAACCGGGTCTTCTGATACCAGTACACCTCGGTCAAGCCCCTCAATCTTATCGCTCGGAAAGCAGTCACACAGTTTCGTTATATTTAACAAAAATGTAATATAAAGTACGGGTTTGCCTTTGACGGCACCAAACGCATATTCAGCTATCTTACGTTGTGCGTTATCAGAAGATTCGTTCCAGTTTGTACGAACTGCACCTTCAGGGCATACTGCTATACATGCGGCACAGCCTTTACATTTTTGCTCATCGATCATCGCATACTCGGTTACTGTGATAGCACCTACACTACACCATGTTGCACAAGTGCCACATGCTTTACAGCGATCCCTCACTACCCGCGGTACGAGAGTTGAATGCATAGAGAACTTACCACGTCGTGTAGCACAGCCCATACCTAGGTTTTTGATTGCAGCACCAAACCCTGTTAGCTCGTGACCTGTAAAATGTGTCAACACCAGCATTGCATCACTCTTAACTATACCGGTGGCGATATTTACATATCTGTAGAATTGACCGCTTATTTCAATATCCACACCTTCATCACCTCGTAGCCCATCCGCAATTATTATCGGGGCACCTACGGTGTCGAAACCGTGTTCACGTATGAGGTTGAGATACATGACCGCATCCATACGTGCACCGTGATAGAGGGTTACAGTGTCGGTAAGGAAGAACTTAACCCGTTTATCATCCCATACGCTAAGTATTTCTCTAACCCAGCGCGGTTTAATGTGTGTGGTTACACCTTTTTCACCAAAATGTAACTTAACGGCTACAAACTTACCTGCTCCATATAAGTTGTACCACTTCTCACGTAGCAGTCTTTTTAATAATGGAAGGAAACGCCCCTCCTCGACATATGGAATATAGTAGACTATACTCTTTCGAGGAGGAGTTTCTTGGACGTTAGACATCTGGTACAAACCCAAACGCGTTTGGGTTTACCGTCGATCTTCAAACGTACCTTCTGTAGATTGGGGTAAAAAATGCGTCTCGTCACTTTATGTGAATGGCTTATCTGCCTACCTACCTTGTAAGTTTTACCACAAATAGCACAACGTTTCGCCATATTAATTAAAAATATAATAGGACGAAAGTTGTCAACACAGCAGTCGCTATGTATGTTATTATAATGCGATGCAGGTTCATCGTTGTACTACTCGCTATCGTTATCATAATCGATATCATGGTCGTACCATTACGATCCGCGTGGGTAATGCTGCCTTGGTCGTTGAAGTGGCTCGTACACCAGAAGCGCGACAACTTGGGCTTATGTACAGGCAGCGGTTACCCGAGGATATGGGTATGTTATTTGTATTCGATACCGTCGGTATCTATCCGTTTTGGATGAAGAATACCCACATACCCTTATCGATAGCATTTATAACAGCTGACGGTAGGATTGTCGACATACAAGATATGGAGCCGCTCAGCTTAACTTTACACTTTCCTAGCCAACCAATACGGTTCGCCTTAGAGGTGAATCGTAGCTGGTTCACACGTCACGGTGTGAAGGTAGGCGATACAGTGCGTATATCGGGGATAGGTTTAGGTGTAAAGTTTTAGAGCAAATCATGTTGACCAGTACATTTAAAAGGAATTTATTCTACGGATTGTCGCTATTTCTTGACGAGTAGATTACGTTACGTAAATTATCAACTGCAAACACCATGAATATCATAGTTTGCATCAAACAGGTACCTGATACCGCAGAGGTACGTATCGACCCTGTTACCAAAACACTTATACGAGAGGGTGTACCATCGATTGTTAATCCGTTTGACTTATATGCAGCTGAAGAGGCAATACGCTTGAAGGAGCGCTACGGTGGTAAAACCATAGCTATATCAATGGGTCCACCGCAGGCCGAAGAAGCGTTACGTGAGGTAGTCTCGATGGGTATAGACGAAGCTGTGCTCATCACAGATGAAAAGTTTCGTGGCTCCGATACACTCGCTACCTCGTATACGTTGGCGAAAGCAATACAGAAACTCGGTGATTACGATCTCATCTTATGTGGTAAACAAGCCATAGATGGTGATACTGCACAGGTAGGGCCGGGTATTGCTGAATGGCTTTCGTTGCCACAAGTTACCTACGTAGGTAAAATTGAAGATATCAAAGATAGCAAAGCCAAAGTGTGGAGACTAATCGAAGGTGGACACGAAATTCTCGAAGTCCCTTTACCCGCAGTCTTCACTGTAGTTAAAGAAATAAACGAACCACGGTTACCTTCGTTACGTGGTAAGTTACGTGCGAAATCGATGACCATACCGCGATTCGCGGCTAGGGATTTGGAAGTTGACCCACGTTATGTAGGGTTGGAGGGGTCACCTACGCAGGTGGTTGAGATCTTCACGCCTGAAATAAAGAAAGGCGGTGAGGTTTTCCACGGCCCGATAGAGGAAGGTATAGAAAAGCTGTACCAATTTTTAAAAGAGCGTGGTTTCGTATGAAAGACATAAGGATTATCGAAGCTAAGTGTAATGGGTGTGGCCTATGTGTAAAAGCATGTCCGTTGGGGGCTATTGAACCTATAGCCGGTGTCGTACGTATAATACGTGAAAAATGTAACCTCTGTGGCATCTGTGTGAGTGCATGTAAGTTGGGTGCTATAGAGGTGATAGAGGAAGCCGAACCAGAGAAGGTGGATCTTTCACAATATTCAGGTGTGTGGGTTTTTGTCGAGCTTACCGATGATGGTGTGCATAAGGTTTCGTACGAATTGCTAGGTAAGGCACGCGAGCTTGCCACCAAACGTAACACCTACGTAGGTGCAGTCTTAATAGGTAACAATGTGGATCGATTCACACAAGAGCTCATATATCGGGGTGCAGATAAGGTTTTTGTGGTTGACGACGTGCGGTTGGAGAGATTCGTTGTAGAGCCCTACACAAATGTTATGGAGAAGCTCGTGTTAAAATATCGACCCGAAATACTTATTGCGGGTGCCACGACGAAAGGTAGGAGCTTGCTCCCACGGTTAGCGGTTAGACTCAAAACTGGGTTGACTGCCGATTGTACAGGTTTGGATATCAACGAAAACGGTGAACTCGTCCAGACCCGACCAGCATTCGGTGGCAACATCATGGCACGCATATTGTGTCCACGTACGAGACCGCAGATGGCGACCGTAAGGTACAAGGTGATGCCAGAGGCACCAAGAGATACCAACCGTACTGGTGAAATAATAAAGGAGAGACCACCCCAGCAGTTGCTATCCTCACAGGTTAAGTTTATCGAATTTATTGCTGACAAAACCGTAAAGGTGAAGCTCGAAGAAGCCGATATCATCGTCTCAGGGGGGCGGGGGCTGGGTGATCCCAAAAATTTCAGCCTTATAAGGGAACTGGCCGATCTACTTGGTGGTGCAGTGGGCTCGTCACGCCCACCAGTCGATATGGGGTGGATATCATATTCACATCAGGTGGGTCAAACCGGCAAAACCGTAAAGCCTAAACTCTATATAGCAGTCGGTATAAGTGGTGCTGTACAACATCTTGCGGGTATGTCGGGTTCCGACACAATAGTTGCAATTAACAAAGACCCTCATGCACCTATCTTCAAGGTAGCAGATTTCGGTATAGTTGGCGACCTATTTAAGGTTGTACCTCAGCTCATCAAATTAATAAAAGAGCGTAGCTAACCTTTATATTGTAACATCGCTGTTATCGCATTACGTGCATCGGTGAGTATCTTGTTATCCAGTTTGATTTCATACTGCTCGTACTGTAGTGCATTATACACATCCATAAGCCGTATCTTTTTCATACTGAAACAAACCTTTGGTGTGCCAAGTGAATAGAAACTTTTATTGGGGTTTTCCTTTTTGAGCCGATAAATTAAACCTTCCTCTGTACCTATGATGAAAGTTCGGCTATCCGAGGTCTTCGCATATCGTAACATACCCGAAGTCGACGTCACCACATCTGCGAACTGTACGACTTCGGGTTTACACTCTGGATGTACAAGTAACACACTATCTGGGTGTTTTGACTTTACTTCATGTATTTCATCCACCGTAAACCGTTCATGTACATAACAGTAACCAGGCCACACGATAACTTCCTTATCTGGTAGATTCTTGCGTACCCAATCACCTAGATTTCTATCTGGCAAGAAGATCACTGTATGTGTAGCTACATTGCGTACAACTTCGACCGCATTCGCCGATGTACAACATACATCACTTATCGCCTTTATCTCTGCACTTGTGTTCACATAGGTTACCACTACAGCAGCTGGATGCTGTTGTTTTAATAGTAGGAGATCTTCAACTGTTACGCTATCGGCAAGCGGACAACCTACATCTTCTTTGGGTAGCAATACTTTCTTATCGGGTGAAAGTATCTTCGCTGTTTCTGCCATAAATCTAACCCCACAGAATACGATTATATCAGCATCAGTATTCGTAGATAGTCTTGCAAGCTCGAGCGAATCGCCCACAAAATCGGCTATCTCCTGTATCTCTGGTACCTGATAATTATGTGCCAATATTACTGCGTGCTTCTTATGTTTTAGTTGCAAAATCTGTTGCTTTAACCTATCACTGTCCATACTACTCTTCATAAATTATCCTCCAGATATCACCTTACGTATCTCTATACGCCATTCAGGTGATATCTTCTCATCTGGGGTGAGTAACTTCTTGCTATCAGTTTCCACAACGAGTACCTCTTCTTCTTTCAAACCGAGTCTTTTGATAAGCTCGCGCACGTTTTTGACTGTCCCTACGTCGATAAACCTTCGCTCAGATTTGATAAAAATCTTCATCTTTTCCTCCCGTTGGCTCCACACACAGCGCAAGAGGGATCAGCTTCAATATTTATAATATCGAAATCCCAACTTTGTAAATCTATGAACAGTAGTTTGTTTAATAACAATTGCCCCATATGTGTAAGTAATTTTATCACTTCGGTCGCCTCAATTACCCCCAACAAACCTGCAGTTACTCCCACTATCGGAAACGTACGTGGGGATGGCACCCCCTGATAAATACAGGCAAGGCATGCCGTTCTATGGGGTAAAATAGTGGTGATTCTTCCTTCGAACCCTTCAACCGCTGCATGCACTAAGGGGATGTTATTATTCACTGCAAATTCATTAAGTATAAAGCGGGTTGAGAGATTATCGAGTGCATCTACGATCACGTCCGGGTGTGGCAAACTTCTCAGCAAACTTTCGTTAAGGTTAGCGGGGATCGGGTTCAACTTTATTTCAGGGTTAAATTCTCTCAACTTATCGTATGCGGATACTACTTTATAGCGTCCTATGTCATGTGTGAAATGGAGTATCTGACGGTTGAGGTCAGTTTCTTCGACTTTATCCCTATCCACCATTATTATTTCACCTACACCTGCGGCTGCAAGGTAAAACGTTACAGCACTACCGAGCCCCCCTATACCACAAACGAGTACACGTGCATCACTAAGTTTGGATTGGTCAAACCCCTCTATCATCGTCTGCCGTAAATATCGTGAGATATGTTGTTTCTTCATTCCTTCAGTTCTTTTTCTGAGCTTTCAGTTGGATATCCCTCCTCTTTCCATTGGATAATACCACCGATCATATTATAAACCCTCCTGAAACCGAGTTCCTGCATCATCTTTAAAGTTATCCCACTACGGTGTCCGGTCCTACAGTAGATAAGATAGGTTTTGGTTTTATCCAGGTTAGCAATCTTCGTTTTGAAAGCTTCGGAGTAGTAGTCTATATTTATAGCCCCCTTTATGTGTTCGGTCCTGTATTCTTCCGGGGTTCTGACATCTATAATTATAAAATTTGGATTCCCTTTGTTAGCCTGGATCAAAGCGAGGGCCTCTTTCGGGGTGATATCCTCGATCATTTGGGGTGCTGGTTTTTCTTTTTTAACATGGGTAATAGGGCGTACACATGATGATATTATCATAACATAAAAAAGTGTCAAAGTTACCCTTTTTTGAAATTCATAAGGACCTCCTCTCATTTACTCATCGGTTGACGTCATACTGTTTTTACGCCCTTTTTCTTTAAATAATCCTCTATTGCAGCCTTTATCCCCTGCTCCGCAAGCAAGGAGCAGTGCATCTTTATAGGTGGTAACCCATCCAATGCATCGGCAACTGTTTTATTCGTTATTTTTAGTGCTTCTTCGATTGTTTTACCTTTGACAAGTTCGGTTACCATCGACGATGTAGCTATTGCAGCTACACAGCCGAAAGTTTCAAATTTTATATCTACGATCCTGTTGTCTTTAACCTTTATGTAAATGTACATCACGTCGCCACAGATAGGGTTACCTACTTTACCGATACCATCTGCATCCTCTATTCTACCATAATTGCGTGGGTTCTTAAAGTGCTCCAATACCCTTGGACTATACATTATTCTCCTCCGTAAATTTTGTATGGATTTCTACGATCCTGGGGCTGAACTTCTCACTACCCCTCAGTTTCTTATCTATCATCCTCAAGATGATGAGCCCTATGATAAACCCCATCACTCCACCGATAATCTGGGGAATACCTTTACCGATTGCACTACCTATCCCTATTCCTATCAAAACGAAAAGTATTGGCATAACGAAGATGAAAAAGGCTGAAGTAAGTGCTGCACTTGATGGGACCGCTACTTTTACTGTATCTCCAATTCTTGCGCCTAAAGGATTGCGTGCTTCTATGATCCTATCTCCACCAGTTAGTGCGCTACAGAAGGTAGCAGCAGCACATCTGCTGCATTCACCTTTGGGAGTGACCACAACTTTCGCCATAACACCTCTAATTTCTACCACTCTTCCAATCTCTTCCATAAGGGCGCCTTGTGTGGGGGCGGAAGTATCCGCCCCTGTCTAACTCAGCAACAGCTCCTTCGTTTATCTTTCTTTTCTGGTTGTACGTACCTGTCGGGTTCTTTATCGAACTTTTCCTTACATTCAGAACAACAGAAGTAATAGGTCTTACCTTGATATTCGGATTTTGCCGGAGCTGCCGCTGTATCTACTTCCATCCCACATACAGGGTCTTTTGCTTTAGCCATCACACCTCCTTTTATTCTAAATTAAGCATTGCTCAAGTACGTTGCACGAGATCATCTTTACCTTTTCCAAAAGGTGAGATTTCTCGTAATTTCTTAACTATATTGGGCAGGACATCGAGCACCTTATCTATATCAGCCTCTGTGTTGCTCCTTCCGAGGCTAAACCTTAATGAACCATGTGCAAGCTCGTGTGGTATACCCATTGCAATAAGGACGTGAGATGGTTCCAACGAGCCCGATGTACATGCGGAGCCTGATGATGCACATATGCCTTCTGCATCGAGGTATGTAAGCATCGATTCTCCTTCTACATACTTAACGATTATGTTGGTGGTATTTACAAGCCGCTTCTCGGGATGCCCGTTTACAAAGCAATCTGGTATCTTTTCAAGAAGCCCTTTCTCAAGCTTATCTCTCAACCTTTGTTCTCTTTCCCACTCCTTTTCCACATGTTCCATCGCTATTTCGAGCGCTTTCGCGAGTCCCACAATACCTGCGACATTTTCGGTACCTGCTCTTAATCCTTTCTCGTGACCACCTCCATGGATGATGGGATCGATTTTTATGCCCTTCCTTACATACAAAGCGCCTACTCCTTTTGGACCATAAAACTTATGGGCTGACATCGAAAGCAGGTCCACACCGAGCTGCTCCACATCTACTCGCATCTTTCCAACAGCCTGTATCGCATCTGTGTGAAAATATACTCCTTTTTCTTTGGCAATCTTCGCTATCTCTTCGATGGGTTGGATAACACCTGTCTCATTATTTGCGTACATTATACTTATGAGTATCGTGTCTTTTCTTATTGCTTTTCTAAGTGCGTCTAAATCCACTATACCGTATTTATCGACAGGGAGATACGTTACCTCGAAACCGAGCCTCTCAAGATATTTGCACGGATTTAATACAGCATGGTGCTCAATCTGTGAGGTGATGATGTGTTTCCCTTTATCCATATTAGCGAAGGCGACCCCTTTTATTGCAAGGTTATCGGCTTCGCTACCTCCGCCTGTGAATATTATATTGCCATTGGATGCATTTATAAGTTGGGCTACTCTACTACGTGCATCCTCGATAACCTCCTTAGCTTTTTGTGCTATGGTGTAGATACTGGATGGATTGGCAAAATTCGCTGAAAAATAAGGTATCATCACACTCAACACTCTTTCATCTACGGGTGTGGTTGCATTATGGTCAAGATAGACGAGCTTCATCTTTAGCTCCTTTTTCAACATTCATGAGCTCCATCTTTAATTGTTCCAACCGCTTCTCTATCTCCTCCTGTCTTTGCTTTATATATTCGATAGATTTCATTATAGGGTCGGGCAGTTTAGCGTGCTCAAGATCTAGTTTTGCTCTCCTTCTGCTCAGGACGACTCTTGCCGGTACTCCAACAACAGTTGCACCCGGTGGAACCGGCTCTATGACTACTGAACCTGCACCTATCCGGGCACCATCGCCGATCGTAATTGGTCCAAGTATTA
Organism: uncultured bacterium; assembly: GCA_965612795.1. Classification (GTDB taxonomy): domain Bacteria; phylum Hydrothermota; class UBA3073; order NMUJ01; family NMUJ01; genus NMUJ01. The sequence continues at coordinate 9,640 of CBFDTI010000029.1, forward strand.
TAGCGCCCGCCCCTATCACAACATTGTTACCTACGGTGGGGTGCCGTTTTTTCTTTTCATGGCTTACTCCACCAAGGGTGACACCTTGGTACATGAGTACGTCATCCCCTATCTCGGTAGTTTCACCTATCACCACCCCCATTCCGTGATCTATGAAAAATCTTCGCCCTATTTTTGCGTTTGGATGTATCTCTATACCGGTAAAGAAGCGGTTTATGTGCGAGATGATGCGTGCGAGAAGTTTAAACCCTTTCTTCCAAAACCAGTGGGCGATTCTGTGCATCCATATGGCATGGAGCCCTGGATAACAGAGTATCACCTCAAGCGTTGTCCTAGCCGCGGGATCCCTTTCAAATGCTGTCTTAATGTCTTCCTTCAAAATCCTTAATAACTGCATCTTACACTCCTTATACTTCAAAAAGGCCCGTGCTCAGATATCTTTCACCAGTATCCGGCAGGATAACCACTATCATTTTACCTTTATTATCTGGGCGTTTGGCAACTTCCAATGCTGCAAAAACTGCAGCCCCTGATGAGATGCCACAAAATATACCTTCTTCTCTTGCGAGTCTTCTCGCCATCAAGGTTGCATCTTCGTCACGTACCTGGATGACCTCATCTATGACTTCGAGATTTAGAACCTCTGGTATAAACCCTGCCCCTATACCCTCTATTCTGTGAGCTCCCGGCTTACCTCCGGAGAGCACGGGGGAATTAGCTGGCTCCACAGCGATAGCACGAAATGATGGCTTTCTTCTCTTTATCACCTCGGCTATCCCAGTAATTGTCCCTCCAGTGCCTACACCAGCAACGATAATGTCCACTCTACCGTCGGTATCCTTCCATATTTCCTCCGCTCTTCTAACTGCACCACGCATTCCTTCCTCTGCTGGAGTTAAAATAATCTCAGCTCCGAAAGCTCTGCAGATCGTTCTCCTCTCCATCGACATAGTTTCAGGCATTGTAAGTATCAATCGATATCCTTTAACGGCGCAGACGAACGCTAACCCTACACCTGTGTTACCACTTGTGGGTTCAATTATCACCGTATTTTGGTTTATAAGACCTTTCCTTTCTGCATCTTCTATCATACTTAAGCCGATTCTATCCTTTACGCTACCACAGGGGTTGAAAAACTCGAGCTTGACGATAACCTCTGCCTCAACCCCACTTGTTACGTTATTCAACCTAACCAATGGGGTATTACCAACAAGTTGCGTTATATTCTCTGCTATTTTCATTCTAATGCCTCACATTTTGTGTAAATTATCGCTCAACTTCTTCCTTTGTGAGTTAGCCAGATCTTCCAATGTTATCGAACCCAAAGTTTCCATAAGCTTTTCACTTAGTTTAACCCACACATCGCGAGCTGCACAAAATGTAGATCTCTCGCAAACAGAGGGAAATTTGACACACTCTACAAGCGACATAGGCCCCTCCAAGACCTCGACTATCTCCTTAAGTGTTATCTGAGAGGGCGGCTTCGCTAATGTATACCCACCATGTACACCCCTCTTTGTACTGATTAACCCAGCTGCACGCAAAGGGACAATAAGATGCCATAAGTATTTCTCAGAAATCTGTTGCGTCTCGGCAATCGTCTTCAAAAGAACAGCTCCTTTACCATAATGGTGCGCTAACTCCAACATCAACCTAACCCCATAACGCCCCTTCGTTGAAAGCCGCATCACCCCTCCTTTTCTATTAATTCTATCATTTTGATTAAAATAATTCATTTTTAGTCTAGTCAACTTAAGTTGAGGGTATGGTGGATCTTTGGTCTCATCGCAGGTTTTGGGGCGGTGATCAACCGAATCTAAACGGTTAATTAATCTGCGTTACAGTTGACGGACCCCAGTATATGCATTATATTATTTATGTTCCAGACAAAAATGGGCAAGAAGCATTGGACACAGAAGTTAAAGGAGGAGCTTGAATTGTACAAAAATGAGGCCAAACAGTGGCGTGAGAAGTACCTTACGGTGTTGGCGGAGCTGGACAATTTTCGTCGCCAGGTAGATAAAGAGCGTGATCGCACTCGCAGGGTGGCACAGGAAAAGATGATGCTGGCTATAATACCGGTGCTCGATAACCTCGAACAGGCACTCCATTATGTCAAGAATGCGAACGACCTTGATAGCCTCAAGAAAGGTGTAGAGATGATCTATTCGCAACTCAGACAGACACTGGAGGAGCTGGGTCTTAGGTGTTACACAAGCGTGGGTGAGAAGTTTGACCCCGAGCGTCACGAAGCACTATTCATCGAGGAGACCGACGACCATCCCGAAGGTACGATTATCAAAGAACTTGCACAGGGTTATACATTTAAGGGCCGAGTTATAAGGCCCGCACGTGTTGTAGTAGCAAAACCTAGAAATAAAAAGGGAAGTGAATAAAGGAGGTAAAGATGGCCAAAGAAAGAATTATAGGTATAGATTTGGGAACAACCAACTCCTGTGTAGCAATCGTTGAAGGTGGTGAACCCAAAGTCATACCCAACCCCGAAGGTGAGCGTGTCACTCCCTCTGTGGTGGCATGGAAAGATGGCGAAATACTTACTGGTTCGTTAGCTAAACGTCAGCAGATTATCAACCCCGAAAACACGATATACTCGATAAAGCGGTTCATGGGGCGTCGCTATAATGAGGTTACCGAGGAGATAAAGATGGTGACTTACAAAGTGGTACGTGGACCACATGATGATGCACGTGTGATGATGGGTGGTAAGATGTACTCACCGCCTGAGATATCGGCAATGATACTACGTTATCTTAAAAAAGCGGCTGAGGATTACCTTGGTCATGAAGTCAAGAAGGCCGTCATCACCGTACCCGCATACTTTAACGATGATCAACGTAAAGCTACACGTGATGCCGGCACCATAGCGGGGTTGGAGGTGGTTCGTATCATAAACGAGCCAACAGCTGCATCACTCGCGTACGGTATGGAGAAGAAGAAGGGAGGTCTGATAGCGGTGTTCGACCTTGGTGGCGGTACATTTGACATATCTATACTCGAGATAGGAGAAGGTGTATTCGAAGTCAAGTCTACTTCAGGTGATACCCACTTGGGGGGCGACAATTTCGACCAACGTATAGTGGATTGGCTCATAGAAGAGTTCAAGAAGGAGCACGGTATCGACCTACGCAAGGACCGTTACGCATTGCAGAGATTACGCGAGGCTGCCGAGAAAGCCAAGAAGGAGCTATCCAGTATGATGGAGACCACGATCAGCTTACCATTTATAACAGCGGACGAGTCTGGTCCCAAGCATCTCGAAATTAAACTCACCCGTGCCAAGTTTGAAGCATTGACCGAGGATCTCATCGAACGTATGCGCGGACCGGTTGAACAAGCACTGAAGGATGCAAAAATCACACCTAAAGATGTAGACGAGGTGATACTCGTAGGCGGTATGACACGTGTACCAAAGGTGCAGCAGTTTGTACAGGGGCTCTTTGGTAAAGAACCCCAGAAGGGTATCAACCCTGACGAGGTGGTCGCTTTAGGTGCTGCCATACAAGGAGCTATACTCGCAGGTGATGAAAGTGTCCGCGATATACTATTGCTAGATGTGACACCACTCACATTGGGTGTGGAGACACTCGGCGGCGTTATGACACCGATGATCGAACGCAATACCCGTATACCAGTGTCACGTAAGAAGATATTCACCACAGCTGCTGATAACCAAACTGCTGTCGAAGTACATGTGTTACAGGGTGAACGTCCACTCGCCAAGGATAATCGGTCACTGGGTAGGTTCATACTCGAGGGTATACCACCAGCACCGAGAGGTGTACCACAGATTGAGGTCACCTTCACTATAGATGCTGATGGTATCTTACATGTCTCTGCAAAGGATCTTGGTACCGGAAAGGAGCAATCCATCAGAATAACTGCATCGAGCGGACTTACGGATGAGGAGATCGAACGTATGCGCAAGGAAGCAGAGCTACACGCGGAGGAGGATCGCAAGAAGAAGGAAGTTATCGACCTACGTAATCAGGCTGATCAACTCATATACACGATGGAGAAGCTACTCAAGGAGCAGGGTGATAAGATTGTGCAAGCTGATCGCGAAGCTATCGAAAATGCGATAAAAGAACTACGCGAGAAGATGAAATCCGAGGATGCGGAAACCATACGTTCCGGTATACGGGCGCTCGAAGCTGCTGCACATAAAGTGGCACAAGAGATTTATCGTGCTGCCGGTGTACAGACGCCACCAGGTGGTGCACAGGCGAGTTCAACCCAGCAGCCCAAAAAGGAGGGTGAAGGCCCTGTAGATACCGACTATGAAGTAGAGAACAAGTGATGGCAGTGACGAAAAAAGATTACTATGAGATACTTGGTGTACCCCGTAACGCCACCAAAGAGGAGATAAAGCGCGCATATAGGAGGTTGGCACTCAAATATCACCCTGATAAGAATCCAGATAACCGTAAGGAAGCTGAGGAGAAATTCAAGGAGATATCAGAAGCCTATGAAGTACTTATGGATGATCATAAGCGTGCACTATACGATAGATATGGACACGCAGGGCTCGAAGGTACATTCGGTGACCAGGGGTTCACATGGGAGCATTTCACACATTTCGACGATCTACGTGATATATTTGGTGATTTCTTCGACAACCTCATACGCGATTTCGGTATAGGGGGGTCGGTCTTCCAGGATCTGTTTGGTACCCGGACACGTGTACGACATCGTGGTGAAGACCTACGTATAGTTTTGCCACTCGAATTGGAGGAGATCATCAAAGGTACCACAAAGACCATCAAATATACACGACAGGTGATATGTCCCGCATGTAATGGTAGGGGTGGTACCACACAGACCTGCCCCGTATGTAGAGGTAGAGGACAGGTACAGCGTGTATCTGAAAACATATTCGGCAGATTCGTAAGTGTGACCACATGCCCCGAATGTGGTGGTACCGGCACTATACTTGCAAGCAAGTGTAACGTATGTGGGGGTAAAGGTCGTGTACCTAAGAAGGAACGTGTTGAGGTACGCATACCAGCTGGCGTTAGGAATGGCGATACACTCACAATAAAGGGTAAAGGTAACGTAAGTTCTGATGGTGGGCCACCGGGTGACCTGCTTGTCACAATAAACGAGAAGCCGCACCCTGTTTTCAAACGCAAAGGTAACGATGTATTGCTGAGGTTGGAGGTGCCATTCACCACACTTGTACTTGGTGGTACGATTGAGGTGCCAACACCTGATGGTAAGTCCGTAACCGTGAAGATAGCACCCGGTACACCCGATGGTAAGGTCATACGACTTACAGGTAGAGGTATACCCAATGTAAATGGTTGGGGACGCGGTGACGAAGTAGTTGAACTACATGTAAAAATACCAAAGGATTTGCCACGTAATATCAAAGAGAAGCTTGAAGAGATTGCGCCCTACCTTGTAAGGAAGAAATCGTGACCTTTCACTCCATATAGTTTGTGTTTGTAAATGTAAGAGATGACGGCATTGGGTACCAAGTAACGGATAGATTCACCACGCATCAACATATCACGTATCATGGAGGATGATATATCAATATATAGCGGTAACATTTTACCATTATCTTTTAATATTGCAGGTAACGTACCTTCGTATCCGGGTCGTGTAAATACAATAAGCTTGCAGAGCTTCACAAGCTTATCGTGGTCTTTCCACTTGTCGAAAATTAGTGCCTGATCCCAGCCCATTATGAGATATATCTCGGTTGGGGATAGCTTTGCACGGATTTCGTTCACAGTATCGATCGTATATGATATACCGCCACGCTTCAATTCCCAATCTAGCACAGTGAAATGTGGGTTATCCTTAGTCGCAAGTTGTGTCATCTTCAACCTATGATGTTTGCCGATCTCAGTGAACTTCTCTTTTATGGGGGGTATATTAGCTGGTATAAAGAATACACGATCAAGCTTTAGTACAGAATGTGCACGTTCACCGATTATCAGGTGTCCAATATGTGGCGGGTTAAACGTACCACCAAGTATGGCTATCTTCATAGGGGTTCAAGTTTCACAAGTGGTATGATCATCTCCTGTAATGATATGCCACCATGTTGGAACAGGAACTTATATCGCTTTTCATACACATCGGGATGTGTGGGGTATATGAAGAAATAGTCTTCTTTCGCGATAGCGAACTTCATATTTTCAGGTGCTAACTTGTATTCACGTGGCTCATTTATGAGCATAGCGGCTCGTTTGTCTTCAACCTTTATGAAACGATCGTATTTGTACCGTAAGCTTGGTGATATGTGTTCACCACCATAGATTTTGACCCCCTTTCTACCAAGTATTGCACCATGATCTGTGGTTAGAAATATTGCATAACCGCGGCTATGTAA
>CBFDTI010000030.1:0-15397 GCA_965612795.1 uncultured bacterium
GGGCAACCCCACAATATGCCAATGTTGAAGCGGTTGATGGAACTCAACTGTCAACTCATAGATTACGAACGTATAACGGATGACCAGGGGAGGAGACTCATATTCTTTGGTAGGTTTGCAGGTATCGCCGGTATGCTCGACACCCTATGGGGGTTGGGGCAACGTCTACTACATGAAGGTGTAGAAACACCATTTTTACAGATTAAACGTGCTGTGGATTACCGCGATCTTAACGAAGCTAAATCTGCATTACAGAAGGTAGCTACCCAAATTCGTGAGAAAAGCTTACCCACCCCCATAATTCCATTGGTAATCGGTATTACCGGTTATGGCAATGTATCCAAGGGTGTCCAGGAGACGCTATCATGGTTACCCGTAGTGGAGGTCACACCATCGGAGTTACCGCGATTATGCAGTAACCCACCCCAATGGCAAAACTTCATCTATAAAGTGGTATTCAAAGAAGAGGATATGGTTGAACCAATCTCCCCCAATGATACGTTTGATTTGTACGACTATTACCACCATCCGGAGAAATATAGGTCGAAATTCACCCAGTACCTACCATACCTTACTGTACTTATAAACGCTATATATTGGGATAGCCGATACCCGCGGTTGGTGACCAAATCATTTCTTAAAGATTGGTATACCCGCAACACGCCACGACTTAAAATCATAGGTGATATAAGTTGCGACATCGAAGGTGCTATCGAATGTACTGTACGTACGACAACACCAGGTGACCCGTTCTTCGTATACGATCCAATAACTGGTAACACCACAGCTGGGCTTGAGGGGCCCGGTATACCTATACTGGCGGTAGATAATTTACCAGCAGAGTTACCACGTGATGCATCACGTGAGTTCAGCAAGATGGTCAAACCCTTCGTCCCCTATATTGTGGATGCGGATTACAGCAAACCGTTTGATAAACTCAACCTACCTCCCGAACTCAAACGTGCCGTCATCGTACACCAAGGTACGCTAACTCCTGACTATCAATATCTATCAAAATATATCGACAAATATGGATGAGAAAGAATTTCGCACCCAGCTACGTAAAAAGATAGGATCACCTGACGAGGTTGATAAAAGTATTTTAGAAATCGTACCATATGAATATCCCGGTAGGGATATCAACATCGAAATCGTCTATCCAGAATTTACCAGCTTATGTCCACGTACGGGGTTGCCTGATTTCGGTAAGATCACCATCCGTTACATACCTGATACACATATAATAGAGCTCAAGTCACTCAAGTACTATCTTATGCAGTATAGGTGGGTAGGTATCTTTTACGAACATCTTGTTAACCGCATACTCGAAGATCTCGTCTCTTTGGTGAAACCCAAATCCATGGAAGTTATAGGTGAGTTCAACCCCCGTGGTGGTATGACCACTAAAGTGGTAAGAAGATGGGAAAGTGGAAAAAGCGAATAAGGAGGTGTAATGGGTCGCATACTTGTGTTAGGTGCAGGTATGGTAGCAAGGCCGCTTGTCCATTATTTGTTGGAGGATGGACATGAGGTGACGGTTGCCAGCCGTACCTTAAGTAAGGCCGAGAAGCTGGTTGAAGGGTTCACCAAAGGTCACGCCCTACAATGGACCGTAGATGATGAACCCAAACTACGTGAACTTATACGAAAAGCCGATATTGTGGTAAGCCTATTACCGTATGTTTATCACGTAAAAGTGGCTAACATCTGTCTCGACTACCGTAAACATCTGGTCACCACCTCTTACGTGAGCCCCGACATGCAATCACTCGATAATGATGCTAAATCAAACGATATAATCTTGCTGAACGAGATAGGGCTCGACCCTGGCATCGACCACATGTCCGCTATGCGTATGATAAATAAGGTTAAATCCAACGGCGGTAGGGTTATCAGCTTTCGTTCCTATTGTGGTGCATTACCTGCACCTGAAGCTGCTGATAATCCATTCAAATACAAGTTTTCTTGGAGCCCACGTGGTGTAGTGCTTGCAGCTCGCAACAGCGCACGTTACATGGTGGATGGCAAAGAGATCAACGTACCAGCTGAGTTACTGTTCACTCATTGCAGTAAGATCAACATAAAAGGGGTGGGTCAGCTCGAAGTTTATCCCAACCGTGACTCTATACCGTACATTGATAAGTACAGTATCCATACAGTACAGACGATGCTACGTGGTACGTTACGGTATCCGGGTTGGTGCAAACTGTGGCACAGTATTGGGAGGTTGGGCTTGCTGGACGATAAACAGCTGCCACTTAAAGGGTTAACCTATCGTGAATTCATGAAGAAGCTCTTAGATACCGAGTCGGATGACATCCGCAAGGCGGTAGCTGATTATCTTGGGCTCGACCTACACGATGAGGTGTTGGACAAGCTTGAGTGGGTTGGCCTGTTTGCTGACGACCTTATACCACTGGATACCGGGGCAGCACTTGATGTACTCACACAACGGCTATTGGACAAGCTCCAGTACAGAGAGGGTGAACGTGACATGGTTGTCATGTACCACGAGGTTATCGCCGAATACCATGGTAAAACAGAGAAATTAACCTCTACGCTGATAGACTATGGTACAATGGGTAACGATACTGCGGTTGCACGTACGGTGGCATTACCAGCAGCTATCGGGGTTAAACTCATACTCGAAGGTAAAATAAAACTCACAGGTGTACAAATACCTGTGGTACCCGAAATTTACGAACCTGTACTACAAGAGCTTGAGACACTTGGTATAAAGTTGGAGGAAACACATTCCATATGTTAGAAGGTGCACTTTTGTTTATATCATTGTGATGTGTTCAACTTAAAAGGAGGTATGATGACCGTATATAAAAACTTCATTGATGGTAAATGGGTAGCCTCAAAATCTGGCAAAACGTTCATCAAACGCAACCCCGCCAACATCGACGATGTGATAGGTGAGTTCCCCGATTCTACCGAAGAAGATGTGGAGCTTGCCGTTGAAGCTGCCAAACGTGCATTCCCAAAATGGAGCCACGTACCGGCACCCAAACGTGCGGAGCTACTGAAAAAAGTTACGGATATGTTGGTCGAACGCAAGGAAGAGCTTGCACGAATTGAAACCCGTGAGATGGGCAAAATCCTCATGGAGACACGTGGCGATGTACAGGAAGCTATAGACACCGGTTATTATGCATTCGGTGAAGGTAGAAGGTTATTCAGCTATACCACACCTTCGGAGTTACCCGATAAGATGGCAATCACTATACGACGACCTGTTGGTATAGCTGGGCTTATCACACCATGGAATTTCCCCATCGCCATACCTGCGTGGAAGATATTTCCAGCCCTGCTCGCAGGTAACACGGTGGTGTTTAAGCCATCACGTGAATCCCCCTTAAGTGCAACCAAGTTTGTCGAGCTATTTGAAGAGGCTGGCCTACCACCCGGTGTGCTCAACCTCGTACATGGACGTGGCAGTGTGGTGGGTTCAGCTATCGCCATGCATCCTGACATCAAGGTGGTAGCATTTACAGGTTCGGTAGAGACAGGTCGTAAGATACTGGAGATGGGTGCACAGCATATCAAGAAGGTATCGCTTGAACTTGGTGGTAAAAACGGTATGATCGTGTTAGGTGATGCAAACCTCGACCTTGCACTCGAGGGTGCACTCTGGGGTGCATTCGGTACCACTGGTCAACGTTGTACCGCTACATCACGCCTTATACTGGAGGAGAGCATCTATGACGAGTTTATTGAGCGGCTCGTCGAGCGTGCTAAGAGGATAAAAATTGGTGACGGGTTGGACGAATCCACAGAGATGGGACCACTCGTCAGTGAAGCGCAACGCAATAAGGTGATACAGTACGTTGAGATAGGTAAAAACGAAGGTGCTAAACTCATCTGTGGTGGCAAGATACCCGAAGGTACCGAATATGCAAAGGGATGGTTCTACGAACCCACGATATTTGTTGATGTCACCCCCGACATGCGTATAGCACAGGAGGAGATATTTGGTCCTGTACTTGCAGTGTTCAAGGTAAAAGATCTCGACGAAGCTATCGAAGTGATCAACTCCACAAATTATGGATTATCGTCATCCATCTATACACAGGATGTGAACAAAGCACTAAAAGCAGTCGACCGCATAGAAGCTGGTATCACCTACGTGAACGGACCCACAATAGGAGCTGAATGTCACCTACCGTTTGGTGGTGTCAAACACACAGGTAACGGACATCGTGAGGGTGGCTGGACCGTCTACGAGATATTCACTGAAATCAAAACCGTTTATATAGATTACTCTGGTAAGCTACAAAAGGCACAGATCGATACAGAGAAGATAAAGGTGGAATAGTTGGCACTATAGGGTATACAGCGACACGAAATAGTCGAGAGAATCAAAGACACTTGATTTGCATTTTACGTCTATATACAAAAGGCAAATAGGATGTGGTTTTTACTATTAGTAATAATGAGTGGGGTTCTAAGTTCACCTCCCGATAACCTACAAGACGTAGCTGTATGGGTATCCCATATGGGTATATTCACCCAATATGAAGCCTACCGAGCAGTTTATATCAAACCCCAGTACTGTAGACGCGGTTGGATCAAGTGGGCATGGCTACCGTACAATTTTTACACCAATCCAGAATATAATCTGTGGGTTATACCTCAAATCCTAAACGATAGCGGTGCACTGCTGGCAGGTGGTGTACAGGTGTCAGAACTGTGGAAAATTGCTGGCTGGCCATGGGATAACCCCTACGATGACGATCATCGATTCCCTTACGGGATACCCGATCCCGTATTTTATGATTGGGCAACAAGAAACACCGAAGGTGAGGTTTATCGTATATCATTCATCAACTGTGAAGATACCCTGCCACGCACCTGGGTCAGCATAGCGAACGAAAACGTGTGGGATCTTATTCTTTATGCATCCTACCATCAGATAGATGCAGGTGTAAATGTACTCGACTATGATGCCATCCATGGAGGATATAAATTTAAATATAATGCGCAACTCGGTGATAACCCCAACACTGGCTACGATGATTACCATTTGGGGACGGCAAATTTTGCCACCAGATTGTCCGTCGTCGTAACCTATGATACCATACGCTATTTTATGCCAACCCCATCTGCAAGCTCAAACCTCGATTCAGCAAGCTACGCATTTGATGACAACCAAAATACATATTGGCAATCAGCCATAGCTGATAGTCATTGGATTGAGATAGATCTTGGTCGAAAAAGAACCATACAGCAGATCTATCTATATCTCTTAGCTCGCCACGTGTTATGTAATTTTAAAATAAAATACTGGGACGATACAACGGGATGGACGGATTTCTCACCACCCATAAACGTGGAAGCGAACACTGACACCATAAGATCGTTCTTAGTCACCCCCGTAGCTACCTCCAAAATAAGGCTATCTTCCACAGACAGACAGGTCTACTTGCCGGAGCTGAAAATCTTTGGCCAAGGCTTTAGACAATATCTACTAAAGAAATACTGTGTTGATTCAGGTTGGACTCCCACAGACCCAAGGTGGGTAACACAAAAGCTTGTCGATCTATCCGACACATTACAGTGTCCGGATGGCACAATGAACAGCTTTAACTACAGGGGGTACCTCAAATCACATGGTTGGGTGTACAATCCCTTCGGTGGTCCCATAGATACGACCAACTATTTAAATCCACCCAACCCACTTTTCCTTGACTGGTTCCCTTTCCACTATTTTATGATGCTCTATTTCTATTTCCTTGATGACAGCATAAAGGTGGAAACGATCGTCAATTTATACAAAGGGTCGTTCACATATCAGACCATACTCAGGTTACTTGACTATATCTACAAGGGGGTGACAACCTACGCACAAGGTTTGGGCAAAACTATCTATTTCACCCACAGCCACTCGGCACTCAGCTTGCTCGATTTACAGCGTTGTGATCACATCTTACTGTACATAGTGGATGCACCCACATACCCTGCACCATCACCTACTGATACATTGAAGACGCATCTCGACGGTACACGCGCATTGGTCAACCCATTACGGTTGCTACGCAGACGTGCACTTGCGGGGTACGATGAACCACCCCCTATCGTAGCATTTTTTGACCATGGGTTTGGCTATTTTCCATTCGCCCATATAGGTGGTATAGACGAGCCTGCCGACGAGCGTGTGGAATGTTTAAAAACCTATACGTGGGAGATATATGCATCAGGGATGTACTTTTCGTTACCCACAAAGTATCCAGGTTGGGATGCATGGGATGATACCACATCGGATGGCACCCCCGTAATCGAAGTAGTAAAGCGCTGTGCGGATTTCATAAACAGATATCAAGCGCTATATCGTAACATACGTACGAATCCAAACGAATCCCATGTGAAGGTCAACGGTATCGTCCCATTCAATGGTGATTGGAACCACGGACGTAGTGCACCTGTTAACGAGTCAAAGGTTACCATCACCTACATGGATGCAATTGATGGCACAAAATCGTACCTTCACATCATAAACCACAACTGGGATAGCTTAGCCCATCGTATGGTACCTCAAGATAGTGTGATGCTCGAAATACCAGTTAACGATAGTTGTATAATGGTGAGGCTCATATCGCCAGATTTCACCCATGAAGATACACTGCCTTTTACTTACCAAAATGGTGTGATTAAGTGCACGCTACCAAAATTAATCTATTACGATGTGTTGATTTTAGACCTATGTGCTTCAGGCGTAGAAAGAGACGCTTATCCGGACCACTCCATGCTTTACCCGAGCGTGCCTAGTCCATGTATCTCATCAACCACCATAAAGTATTCAATCGCAAAGCCAGCCCATGTTGAGCTAAGGATATACAACCTCACAGGGCAGCTCGTAAAAACATTAATAAACACATATCAACAAGCAGGTATTTACGAAATTGAGTGGCTCGGCAAGGATGAGAAGGGTAAACACTTACCATCAGGGATATATCTTATACAGTTAAAAGTAAACAATAGAGTTTTACAAACCAATAAGCTCTTACTTTTAAGATAAGAGGGATAATGAAAAGCTGTTGGGTTCTGCTTCTCCTGACACAAATCGTTTGGGCAGCTCCCTCCTTAGATGTGGTAGATCTTAGAGGCGAAGACATAAAGAACATTTTCCTTATCCTCAGCCTACAAGGGATTGTAAACAGAGATTCACCCCAACTTTATGTACTATGGGAGAGCTATACCGGATGTGGGGATCCATCCACTGCATGGCTTGAATACTATAAATCAAAAGGTTGGATCACCAGCTACCAGCAGATAACAATATATGAAGCACTACAGAAGTATAAAAACTATGTGAACGGGTTTGTGGTTTACGATCCCACCACTATACATTACGTAAATGTTGCATTCACAATGGCAGGCCTATACAATGTACTTGTTGCACATCCGGATCAGATTGCCGAACTTCAATCGCTTGGTATACCGCTCTACAGGGACCTCAGAGGGTTATGGAGTGATAAGATAGACGCTTACCGGTGGCAATATGATAGCCTTTTCCCACATTGCAATAAGAAGCTCATCGTTGTGGCGCACATCATGCGACCTATCAGAGATTACGCAGTTAAAGAGAAAGCAGCAATAATAGACCTCATACCTCTACCTGATTCAACAGAGGATTACCAGCTTCTCTGTGATTATTATAGTGGGATGGACCCATTTGCGGTTGCACTTGGGTATCCCGAAACCGGTACATACGAACGGCCATGGGTGTCACTCTCGTCAAAGTATGGACTTGTATGCCTGCTGGCATGGTGCTATGCAGCTAATTTTTCCGTACATTCCCATATGCCGGTAGCGGGTACATATTTTCAAGGCCATATTGATACATTGACGCTCGATACAACAAAAGTATATGCTGCATTTATGATGACAGATTTCGGGCTCGATATGATGCATGGAAGATATTATGATCTATGGGATACACCCGGTAGGGGGAGTGTCCCAATAAGCTGGTGGCTGGACCCAATCTGTGTAAGGTTCTGCCCGGGCATAATCCAGTATTACTACGAAACAAAAACCCATAATGACTACTTCTATGGAGCACATGGTGCGGGAAGGATAAGACCTTCTGATTTCATCTACCTTGAAAGCTTCCTCGATAAGGTGGATTCCAACCTTGCAAGCTGTGACTTACGAACGCTAGGGTTTTCCAACCACCACAAAATGGACGATAGGGTAGTCGACCTCTACACCAGAAAGCTTTCAAATTGCTGGGGTATTTACAATGGGTTTGGCCCCGAATTTGGTGACCTCAACGCCGGCAATATAAGGGTGAAGAACGACAAAATATGGTGTATCACCGCAGTATGTGCACATAAACCCGTAGATAGTGCGGTCAGCACAATAGCTGAGTTTGTAGAAAAATTCCGCGAAAGACCCATGTTTATGCCGGTTATGGTACTTCTATGGGATACGTTAGCACCTGATTCATTGCTTGAGATAAAGAATAGGATAGACCTGATGTATCCCAATGAGTTTGAATGGGTAAGAGCAGATGAGCTAATGATCGCAATGAAAGAGTTCATGTCGATGCTCGATCAATCCAATTATCGCTGCGACTCTATAGGGGTAATAGAGGGTACAATTATCGGGGGCGATTATCTTTCACTCCACCATAATGATGGCAGCTATCTTCAAATCGTATCGGTATGGAATGATATAGCCAATGCTTATATCACAAGCCTATGTGTAGTGTATCATATTGAAGAAGCGCGTAACAAGGTAAAAAGGTTATGGCTCACATATGATGGACATTTCTCAACCACATGCAGTAATAGTCTCGCTCTGTGGAATTACGAAACCAGTAGTTGGGATAGAATAGGAGAGCGAACTATCGCTGATACAGACTGGACACAGGAAGACGGTATCATACATAATCCATGGGAATATGTGAGCAATAACGGTGAGGTGAAGGTACTCATCATGGGGAATAGCGATGAACCGTTCACCCATTACGTGGATTATATTCTGCTACAGGCTTTCCATTATAAAGTTACGGGTGTGGATGGGGCAAACACCACGGGGTTGAAATTATATCAGAACCCCGATAAAAAGCTGGTCCTACAATATGTTTTACCTCAACCAACATACGTGGAGATCATGATTTACAATATTCTCGGTATGCGGGTACGTACACTTGTGAACAGCTATCAACCCGCAGGTACTTATACAGTGGAGTGGAATGGTACCAACGAGTTTGGCACCCGTATCAGCCCAGGCGTGTATTTCTGTACGTTGAAGATAGGGAGTATGGTAAAAACTGCAAAACTATACATCTTGAGATAAGAGCTAACCGATACAGCTCACTATCCGGCCATCAATTCGCGGATAACCTTCATATTCTTCTTGTCATCCTCAGGCTTCTTACGTGGTGTCTCCATAATACCGGGTAATTTCGAGATATATGGATGATGTATTATGTGATAGAAGCCCTCCCTACCTATATGACCCTCACCTATATGCCAGTGACGGTCGACACGTGACCCGAGCGGTGTCTTAGAATCGTTCAGATGTACCACGTACAGCTTATCCAACCCAATAATGCGATCAAATTCATCAACCGTCTTATATACAGCATCCTTATTGCTAAGGTCATACCCCGCCTCAAATGCATGTGCAGTATCGAAGCACACCCCTATCCGAGATTTGTCGTCAACCTTATCGATTATATACTTTATCTGTTCGAAAGTGTAACCCACCTCACTACCCTGACCCGCAGTATTCTCCAGAAGCAGTATCACATCGTTTTTGACCTCACCAAGTACTATATTGATGCCTTCGATCACACGATCGAGTGCATCCTGTTCCGAAGTCTTCCCATACTTACCCACATGCATAACAAGATATGGTGCACCCAACAGCGCCGCCCGCTGTAGTTCAACCTTCAACGAGTCAACCGACTTATTGTAAAGCTCAGCATCATCAGTACCAAGGTTGGGCAAGTATGGCATATGTACAATAAGTGGATATAGGTTTTTGGCTTCACGTTGCTTGATGAACTCCTCCGCCTCGGCGGGATCCAACTCCTCATACGCCCAACCTCTTGGATTACGTGAAAATATCTGCAGGGTCTCGCAACCCAACGCCACTGCACGTTCAACTACTTTAGACCATCCACCTCCTATCGATATATGAAAGCCTACCCTCATCCCTTGTAATTATAACCGAAATCGAATGCTTGCAAGTTAACATCGATAAACTTCTTTGGTACACTCGTCTTGATGGCCTCCACCAACATGTCAGGTTTAAGATAATGTGCAAATTTTGCAAAATATCCCAACATCGCTATGTTAGCGATAATACGTAAGCCAAACTTCTCCTCAACCAACTTAGTAGCCGGGAATCCATGTATATTACCTCGGGTAACCTTTGGGGTGACCAGGTCGGCTTCAATTATCACGAGCCCGTCTTCTTTCACTTTACTTATGTACTTATCGTAACCTGCCTGTGACATTGCAATAAACACATCCGGCTCCATTGTATATGGGTAATCGACTTGCCCATCTGATATCACCACTTCCGACGAAGCTGCACCACCACGTGCCTCAGGTCCATAGTCTTGTGTCAACGTAGCGTAAAGATTACCGTACACAGCGGCTGCCTTACCGATTATGTAGCCGCTCAACATGATGCCCTGCCCACCATAACCTGCAAGCTTTATTTCGTAACGCATTGTACAAGCCTACGATATTTATCCATGAATGTTTCACGCTCTGTGTCGACAAATTTACCCACAATTATCTTGTTGTTGATCGTAACCTCAGCAGCTTCGGGTGGCTCCTCCTTTCGTATTTTAGAGTGTTCCTTGAAGTACTTTAACATCGACACACTGTCTGGCCACTGGTTACGTCTACCAAAATTTATCGGACATTGGCTCAACACCTCCACAAAGCTAAACCCCTTCTTTAGTAGTGCCTCCTTTATGGAACGTTGTAACTGCCTAACATGGTATGTGGTCCATCGTGCTACATAGACTGCACCCGCCGATACCGCAAGATGGACAAGATTGAACGGCTGCTCTATGTTACCATACGGTGAAGTGGTTGTCTTACTATCCGTAGGTGTTGTAGGTGCCATCTGTCCACCTGTCATCCCATAGTTGAAGTTATTCACACAGATGATTGTTAAATCAACATTCCTACGTGCTGCATGTATGAAATGGTTACCCCCTATGCTGAAGAGGTCACCATCACCTGCAATCACCACCACAGTGAGGTCGGGGTTCGCTATCTTCAACCCAGTCGCAAACGGTATCCCTCTACCATGGGTTGCATGGAATGTATCAAACAATAAATAACCAGGTGCACGGCTGGTACACCCGATACCGGAGACCACGACCAGCTTCTCACGTGGTATGTTGGTTTCAAGCCATCCACGCAGAAATGCACCTATCACCACACCTATGCCACAACCCGGACACCATATGTGTGGAAACCGCTCCGTCCGCAGGTATGGATCCAACGGATGTATCACCTCACGCTTGACGCTCATTTTGCTACCTCCATTATAGCGTTGTAGATCTCCTCCTCACTGGGTAAACCACCACCGGGATGGCCAACAAATGCCAGCTTGCTATCATCTTTAAGGAGGCGCTCAACTTCAAAATAGAGCTGTTTGCAATTGAGTTCCACCATCACCCATCCCCCCACGTACCTGTCCAGTTCAACGATACGTTTCTCAGGGAACGGCCATATCGTGATGGGACGCAATAAACCCACCCTCACACCGTGTGATTTTGCCCTCCTTATGGCTGGGATAACTACACGTGCTGTTATACCATACGCTATGACGATGACGTCCGCATCCTTAGTATCGTGTTCCTCTATCTTTATTATCTTATCTGCATTGTTGCGTATCTTATTCACCAGACGAGTGACAAGCTTCTTCTGTGCATCACCACTCATTGCGGGGTAACCCATCTCATCATGTGTTAACCCTGTCGTATGTATGAAGTAACCATCACCCGCCTTAATTATCTCAGGTACAAGGCTATCATCTGCCAGATACGGTAGGTACTCGGCTGGCGATTTATTGGTATATTTACGTGTAACAAGCCGAATATCTTCAACCGATGGTACTACCACCTTTTCCGTCATATGCCCTACTATTGCATCCGATAGCACTATCACTGGTACACGATACATTTCGGCAAGATTAAACGCCTCTATGGTGAGGTCGAACATCTCTTGTGGTGAGTTAGGTGCAAGTGCAATAACCTCGTAATCACCGTGGCTACCCCATCTTGCTTGCATCACATCCTGTTGTGCCCATAACGTAGGTAACCCCGTAGATGGGCCACCACGCTGCACATTTATTAATACCACCGGGGTTTCCATCATCGCCGCCAACCCTATGCTCTCCATCATTAGCGAAATACCGGGCCCGCTTGTGGCTGTCATCGCTTTGGCACCAGCCCATGACGCACCTATTATTGTCACTGCAGAAGCAATCTCATCCTCCATCTGTATAAATACACCACCAACCTCAGGTAACCTTCTCGCCATATGCTCCATAATCTCAGAAGATGGTGTTATGGGATAACCCGCAAAGACATTACATCCAGCAGCTATACCACCCTCGGCGCAGGCAATATCGCCTTGCCAGAAATGTGTACCTGTTAAGACCCTTCTGTTAGACATTTTTGGTACGATTCTTTAGCTTTATAACTACTACGTACGAATGTACCCGCAACAGTGGCCTTAAATCCCAGCTGCTTACCCCATTCCTCGTATTTCCTGAATGTATCGGGATGTACGTAACGATCTACCGGTAGATGCCATCGAGTTGGCCGTAAATATTGCCCTATAGTGATTATATCGACACCTACATCACGTAGATCCTTCATAGCTGAATAGACCTCAGCATCAGTTTCACCCAACCCCACCATTATGCCAGACTTGGTCACCTGGTCGGGTTTAACCCCTTTTATGAAACGTAGCACATCCAATGAACGTCTGTACGAAGCTTGTGGTCGCACAATTGGGGTCAACCGCTCCACAGTCTCAATGTTATGGTTTAATACCTCCACATTCAATGCAATGATCTGCTCAATTGCTGAAGTGTTGAATTTAAAATCTGGTATAAGTAGCTCCAACTTAATATGAGGTAACCTTTGCCTTAATCTATGTACAACTTCAACAAAATGGTGCGCACCACCATCTTGCAGGTCATCCCGTGTTACGGAGGTGATAACCACATAATCTAGGCGCATCTCTTCCACCAGGCATGCAATACGTTCTGGTTCCATTGGATCTACAGGTTTGGGGACACCGGTTTTTACTGCACAGAAATGGCAACCCCTTGTACATATATCACCCAATATTAAAAATGTCGCTGTCTTGTTACGATAACACTCAACAATGTTGGGACAACGTGCCTCCTCACATATGGTATGGAGCTGTGCATCATGTAGCGATTGGTACAGTGGATCGTGGTTCGGAGATACAAAGTGCCGCTCCTTAATCCATGACGGAAGATGCATCTTTTTTAGCCTCAACCAGTACCAACTTACCGTGTGCAGCCGCTAAACGCACACCTCTTTTATCTTCTATCCATGATTCACCGTATAATATGCGTTTTTTCTTTCCCGTGATACGACCTATAACCTTTAGGGGTTCACCTATCGGTATGGGTTTCTTGAACCGCACCTCTAAGCTTGCAGTCACTGTAACACCTTCAGGCTTAGATGCCCATGCTAAGGCTTCGTCCAACAACGTTGCCACTATGCCACCATGAAGCACCCCATTATAGCCCTGATATTCACGTTTGGGTAAAAAGGATGCCTCAACCCTCTCCCCATACTGTTTGAACTTAAGCTGTAACCCTATGGGGTTTCTGGTACCACATGCGAAACAGTAACCATCATCTACCAAACGTGTTAAGTCGAGCATCCTCTTTAAATAGTGGAAGTACACGTTTTGTCAAGATATTAACATTTCATGAAAGGTTGACCCAACTCATATGTACATTATTTTAAAGTATGGATGAGGCAAAAATGCTATACGAATTAGCGATTATCTTGGACGCTGAGCTCGAAGACGATAAGGTACAGGATGAGCTCAGTAAGATCCGTGAATGGATCGAATCCAAAGGTGGTCACGTACAGGGTATAGAGGAATGGGGACGCAGGGAACTCGCATACCCTATCAAGAAGCGTGAACAGGGGTATTACGCATTTGTATACTTTGAGGCACCACCTCCGATGTCACTCGAACTACGTGAGCACCTACGTATGGCCCCCAACATACTAAGGTTTCGTATCTTTAAAACTGAAAAGTTAAGTAAGGAGGCACATGCAGTATAGGATGCCCAATATTAACAAGGTGCTTATATCTGGGCACCTAACACGCGACCCCGAAGTTAGATATACGCCAGCAGGCCAAATTGTGTGTCGGTTTGGTATAGCGTCAACACGGCGGTTCAAACCCAAGGATACGGATGAATGGCAAGAACGTACTGCATTCATCACAGTAAATGCATGGGGCGTACTGGCGGAAAGAATAAGCAAAACATTGAAAAAGGGTGATGCCGTTTACATAGAGGGGGAACTTGAAAGCAGATCATGGGAAACCCCAGAAGGCCAGAAACGTAGTGTTGTCGAGATAAGGGCATTCAAGTTACAGAACCTGACACGCGCTGAAGCAGTTAGCCTAGAAGGTGAAGAGATAACAACCAACACCAAAGAAGAACCTGAAGAGGAGTTACCATTTTAAAGATGAAGACAAGATCGAGTAAGTGCTACTTCTGTAGGAATAAGATCGAGAAGATAGATCACAAAATGGTGGATATTCTGAAGAATTTCCTAAGTCCAACGGGAAGGATACTGAACCGAAGAACTACTGGTACATGTAGCAAACATCAGCGTCAGCTATCCCGTGCAATCAAACGTGCACGTGAGCTGGCACTACTGCCTTATGTGGTGGATTGATATGGGTAAATCCGTCGAGGTAATACTGTTAAGGGATCACGAAAAATTAGGTAAAGCTGGTGATATTGTGCGTGTCAAAATGGGTTACGCTAGAAACTACTTGATACCCGAGGGGATAGCAATATTTGATACACCCGAGAACCGCAAATTATTGGAAGAAAGGATAAGGGCAGAACGCCTGAAGTACGAACGTGAAAAAGTGATCGCAGAAAAGCTAAAGGAACGACTAGAGAGTCGCTCCTTCACCATAACGAAACCAGTAGGTGAAGAAGGTAAGTTGTTCGGTAGTGTCACACATACTGATATCGCTAACGCATTAAAGGAAGCCGGCTTTAATGTAGATAAACATAACATCAAGATCGACGAACCTATTAAAGAGATAGGAGTCTATACGGTTGAAGTTACCCTACACCCAGAAGTTAAAGCAAAGGCAAAAATATGGGTGGTAGA
>CBFDTI010000031.1:0-15128 GCA_965612795.1 uncultured bacterium
TCATTTTGAATTCGTCCTTTATCCCCTCAACAGCCATTCCCAAATGTGGATCGGCAAGGACTGCAAATTTTACTCGTTCAAAAACAAAACCGTCAACCCACGCAAATATAGTCAATATTCCACATACTCTTATCCACCACTTACTCTTTAATCGCTCCATCTTACCTCCTAAAAATATTTAAAGAGTTAAAGAGGAGGGAATGCTCCCTCCTCTTAACTACATTGGCTGCAAGGACCTCCTCCTACATTGCCTTTACTTAAACATCACCTGTGTACGCA
This sequence comes from uncultured bacterium, assembly GCA_965612795.1. GTDB lineage: Bacteria > Hydrothermota > UBA3073 > NMUJ01 > NMUJ01 > NMUJ01. The sequence continues at coordinate 280 of CBFDTI010000031.1, forward strand.
CCTCAAACACGTTGTCCTCTGATGCAAAATAAGCGCCATCTGGATCACTGATCATCCTGTAGTCGATCATCACTTTAAGATTCTCACCGATGTACAAATTAACGCCAGGCGTTATCACAGTGGCTGCACTAACGTTATCCACATCGGGTGCATAGGAGGAATAGTTGATGATGGGTTGAATCTTAACAGTTCCTATCCCCATGGCTTCTACAGGTGTTTCAAATGTGTAGCCCGCCATGATATAAAAACCGCTATACTTACCCGTGTCACCCCTGGTGGTTATTATTCCATAACTACCGGCATCACCCATGTCATAACCACCACGGATATCCAAACCGTAACCTCTGTACCAAAGATCTATCCCATACAATGTACGTTCATCTATTGAATCTGCAGCACGTACGTCGTAGGCATTAACTAATTGGAGCCACCCTCCTATTTGTAGGCCTTTGAACGGAACGATATTTACCCTTCCACAGATATCTATCTTTTTATCTGGATTAACCCCAGGTGATGAACCTTTGCCATTAAGTGCTGCCACTATATAAGTTAATTTTGCTTCTTCTCCTAGCTTGAAGGTACCCGCCCCTTGTATACCATAGTCAAAGAGATCACCTACTTCCCATATCTTACGTGTGATGGGGTTGATCCATACGTTGAGCTGGTTGGGTGGCCAAGTCCAATACACCTCTAAGTTGGACGGGGCACAGAACTTACCAACCCTAAGAGTGAAATATGGGGCTAAATATTTGATATCCACATATGCAAACTTTAGATGGAAAGCCGACTTCTCTTTCTCAAATGCAGGTTCGAACCTATAATAGAGTTTACCATCGGCTAAACTACCACAAAAACGTATTCTCATCCTCCTTATGCTGAAGGTGAGTTTATTCTGCGTGTATCGGATTTCCTGCTGGATGTACGATAGAGCTGCATCCTCGAAGACCTTCGCAGCTAGTGAGGAGACTAACACCATACTTACTACTACTATAAAAATGGGGTTAAGTTTACGCATTATTACCTCCTCTTTCTATTTGTGAGAGACCTCTTTAAAAGTAAATTATTGCTTTTGAAATTTTGTCAAGTGTTATTGACGATAGGCTACAGATGTTATTTTATGTGGGGAATGCAAATCGACGATAAAATAGATATCTACTCATTGTTGGATGAAAAGTTTAGCTGTCCTTTCTGCAAAAAAGAGCATTATATTCCCATTAAACTGATTTTTACGGGCAAGGATGCAATTTCACGTATACCTTACCTTATTTCAACACTGGTAAGGGGGAAACGCATCTTGATATTGAGTGATGAGATAACCTATCGAGTAGCTGGCAACAAATGTGAGGAGGTATTACGGGAAGATTACCAGGTAACACCCTTAATACTCTATCCCAAGGGTACCAAAAGGGTCTACGCGGATGAAAAGTATTTACCCGAAATTTTGGCCATGGCAAAAGATAAAGATGCCATTTTAACAGTTGGTGCAGGTACAATTACAGATTTAGGCAAATACGTAGCGGATAGTTTGAAAATACCGGTAATCTGTTTCCCCACTGCTCCATCTATGAACGCTTACACGTCGGGCGTGGCTGCTCTACTAATGGGTAAGTTAAAGGTAACCTTGCCTGTACAACCAGCTCAAGCTGTTATCACCGATATTACAATAATATCGCAAGCTCCTCTGGATTTGATAAAAGCTGGCTTCGCCGATAGTTTAGCGAAAGCTTTTGCAAATGCGGATTGGAGGATTTCTTCCTTACTTACTGGGGAAGCTTTCTGTCTCCTCCCTTTTAAAATCACCACTGAAGCGGAAAACAAGTATATCGATAAGGGTGATGAGTTGGTTCAGCGGGATGAGAGGGTGATTTCGTCTCTGATGGAAGGCTTAAATCTTGGTGGAATTTCGATGATCATTGCTGGCAAATCGTCACCCGCCTCCGGGGGTGAACATTTAATCTCCCATTTTTTAGATATGTACGCCCATTTTAAAGGTGCAGAAATTTTCGCTTATCATGGTTTACAAGTGGGTATTGGGGTTATAATCAGCTCTCTAATCTACGAAAAGCTGAAGGTTCTCTCTTCTCGGGAGGTAAAACATCTGCTTTCACATAGGAAAATCGATTATGATAAGGAGATGAAATTCTTCGGCGAACATGTCCCGATAGTATCAAAGGAATTCACCAAGAAACTGCCTGTAATAAAAAGATTACCCGAGTTATTACCTTCACTATGGGACCGGATCAAGGAAGAGGCTTTCTCTTTAGTATACGCACCTCAACAGATTGTTGAATTTCTGAGTAAAGCAGAATGTCCACTACGTTTTGATGATATAGGAGTGAATGAAGAACTTGCATATCATGCGATCACCAAAGCACGGTATATCCGTGGTAGGTTCACCATTTTAGATATTGCAGATGAGCTGGGAATATTGGATGAAATCGTGGACAAACTCCACAAGGGGAAGATATGAAGGCAACTTCATAATGAGTGTCAATATGGGTCATTCCGCTTGTATACTTGCTGTTTTAAACAGAAGGGGGAAGAATGGCAACAATTATAGAGAAATTATGTAAAATCGTAGAAAAAGCTGCAGTCGTCACAGAGAAGGATGTCATGGAATCCTATCTTCACGATGAAACACCTGGTTTGAAAGGAGACGCTGAGGCAGTGGTTTTACCTTCATCTACTGATGAGGTATCCCAAATAATGGAGCTTGCCAACCGTGAGCTAATAGCTATTACACCAAGGGGAGGTGGTACAGGGCTATCAGGGGGCGCTGTCCCACAGGGTGGTATTGTGCTGTCACTGGAGAAGATGAATCGCATATTGGACATTGATGTGGTGAACTCCGTAGCGGTGGTGGAGCCCGGTGTAATCACGGGTACGTTACGCGAAGAGGTGGAGAAGCTAAACCTTTTCTATCCCCCCGATCCTGCAAGCTTAGACTCATGTACCATTGGGGGTAATATTGCCGAAGATGCAGGTGGCGCACAAACTCTCAAATATGGTACAACCAAAAATTACGTGTTGGGGTTAGAAGTAGTGTTGCCAACCGGTGAGGTCATATTTACAGGCGGCAAATTAATGAAGAATGCCACAGGGTATGAATTGATGCACCTTTTCATAGGTTCAGAGGGTACGTTAGGGGTTGTTACAAAGGCGATACTCAAGCTCATACCTGCGCCTAAATATCGAGTAGATTTACTTATACCGTTTACGGAATTCGAAAATCTTAGCCGTACAGTGTTGGATATCTTACATAAACATGGTATACTACCGGCAGCACTTGAGTTTATGGAGGCCAAAGCCATAAAGGCTTCCGAACAGCATACTGGTGAAAAGCTACCATTCCCTGAAGCTAAGGCGCTATTACTTGTGGAGCTCGACGGTAATGATAGCGATCTACTCGCCAAACAGTACGAAGTGATAGGTGAGGCAGCATTGAACAACGATGCGATAGATGTACTTGTTGCGGAGGATGAACGTAGACGTGCAGATCTATGGCGTGCAAGACGTGTAATAAGTGAGGCATTAAAGTCCACAGGTGAGGTAGCGCATGAGGATGTGGTTGTTCCTCGTAGCGAGATACCGGAGTTACTTAAATACATTGAACAGCTTGAATCCACATATGGATTACCGATCGCAGTGTATGGGCATATAGGGGATGGTAACCTTCACGTCAATATACTGAAACGCGACATACCCGATGATGTATGGCAACAGAGATTACCAGCTCTTGTGCACGCACTCTACTCAAAAGTTGTCTCTGTGGGAGGTAAAATTTCCGGCGAACACGGTATAGGGTTGGCTAAACGTCAATATCTAAGTATGAGCGTAAGTCCTGAGGAGATAGCTCTTATGCGTAACATGAAGAAAATGCTCGATCCCAACAATATTCTCAACCCGGGTAAGGTTTTGTGATGCTAGGTTAGCGTTTCTTCTTGCGTTTCTTTTTCTTCTTTTTCTTGGTAGGGGTGGTGTCTACCTTCTGTGGTGTGGGCAAAAGTATGCGGCCCTTTCTTTCCTCTCGGCTTGGTGTCGTAGCTTCTGTGGGTGTTTCGGCTGCTACTGCACGTTCTTCTTTTTCCTTGTAATACGCACGTCTGCGGGTTTCAGGTGATGGAAAACGCCTTTCCCAGGCCACAACTATGGGTGACAGCACGAACAGTGACGAATAGGTACCAGTTATCACACCTATGAGTAATGCAAGTGAGAAATCATGAATAACTTTACCACCGACTATAAACAAAGCGAGTAACACAAATATCGTGGTTAATGAGGTTATAATGGTACGTGATAACGTTTCATTTAGACTACGGTTGACGATATCTCTGAACGCAGTTTTGGGATATAGGCGTAGGTTTTCGCGTATCCTATCGGATATAACTATCGAATCGTTTATTGAATAACCGATAATTGTAAGTAATGCCGCTATTATAGCGATGGTAAACTCGCGGTTAAGTATATTAAGTATGCCAATGGTTATCAACACATCATGTATAAGTGCTATTACTGCGGCCACCCCAAATTTATACGTGAATCGCACAGTTATGTAGAGTAGCATAATGAATAAACCACAGACTACAACCCAAAACGCACGTAACTTCAACCCCCTTGATATAACAGCACCTATTTTCTCAACCCTCTCCATTCTTAATGGATTGTTTGGGAAACGTTCCTGTAATACTTTCTTGATGAGTTCGGGAGTTACATTTTCAGTTAGCCGGGTTCTGATGAAGAAATTATAGTCTGCTGTAACATCACGTTGTATGATAGCATGCCCTAAACCTACCTCACTTAAGGCTGCACGTATCTCCTGTGTAGTTATTAAGCTATCAAAATGCACTTCGACAAACAAACCGCCTGTAAACTCTATCCCATAGTTGAGCCCATTACGTACTACCAGCGATGTAATCCCTGTGACTATGAGGGCGAGCGAAATAAAGACCGTGAACCTCGAGAACTGCAGAAAGTCTATACTCGGTACTCTTTTTATAAATTTTACCATCTTACATCAAAAACCTCGGTACTTTATAAAATGAAGTTATCCAATCTAACATAAACCTCGTAAATACTATGGCGGTGAAGAAGTTTGCCAATATTCCGATACTTAAGGTAATACCAAACCCCTTAATAGGTCCAGTACCAAAGAAGTATAGGATAACTGCCATCAATAAGGTGGTGAGATTAGCATCCAATATCGTTCTGAATGCGTTACTAAATCCTGCACTTATAGCGGTTTTTAATGTTTTACCTGCAGCTAACTCCTCACGAATGCGTTCGAATATGAGTACGTTCGCATCGACACTCGTACCTACGACAAGCACAAGTCCTGCGATTCCTGGCAACGTCAATGTAGCATTGAATAGCGATAACACTGCAAGTATAAGGATGATATTTATAATTACCGCAATATCTGCTATTATACCTGACAAGTGATAATAGAATACCATAAAAATAAATACCACTATCGCGCCAATATATATTGCACGTATACCCGCACGTATGGAATCACTACCCAATGTTGGACCTACTGTTCGCTCTTCCACGATTTCGAGTGGCGCAGGTAATGCACCTGCTCGTATAACTAGGGCGAGGTCACGTGCATCTTCTATTCTACCGCCCCCCATTGTGATTTGACTTCTACCTCCGACAATACGTTCACGTACTACAGGTGCTGATTGTACTACATTATCCAGAATGATGGCGATTCTACGTCCTACGTTTGCGCCTGTTATATCAGCCCATCTCCTACGTGCCCATGGTTTCATGTCAAGGTCGACACGTGGTTCGAGTGGGTTCTCAGCGGTCCCAATGCCGGGACGTGCATCTGAAATAGCATCACCTGTAAGTAAAACTTCCTTATCAACAAGCAGTATCTCCACCACCTTATGTCCCATACGTTCTGAGGGCTTGGAATATAGGAACTCTTTATCTTCCGGCAATATACTGCGCACTTCTGGTAAACGAAGGTATTTATTGAAGAGGCTCGTATCTTCCACCTTTATGAACAAGCGTTCGGGTGCGCCTCTTTCAAATAGTGATAATACAGGGTTGGGTAACAACGCATAAGTGTCTGCGGTGGTGCTGAGTTCATATGCATGTACTATGCTATCAATTTTTTCGATAAGCTCCCACGTCTTTTTGCTTTCTTCCACCAGCCTAAACTGTAATTGTGCTGTTTTCTGGATTATTTCTTTAGCACGCTCCGGATCCCGTACACCTGGCAACTGTATAACTATGTACTCATCGCGCAATGGCATAATTTGAGGTTCGCTAACACCGAACTGGTTTATCCTATTCTCTATTATGCGTAGTGCCCTGTCACGTGCACCTTTACGCTCCTCAGGAGTGAGCTCCTCCGCTTTCACACGTAATATGAGATGCATACCGCCCTGAAGATCGAGCCCCAGATTGAGCGCCTTTCGACGTAATTTCTTGAACTCTTCTACGGGTAATGTAGCACGTTCCTCAGGTGTGAGCTTATAATACTTTATAGTGTAAGAAAATTGCCAGAGAGCCAGTCCCACCACCAACGAGATAAGGAACCCTCTTCGGCCCAATTTCATTTAATGAAAATAGGAGTAATCCTCACATAGTCAATCATCGTCCCATTTTATATATGGAGTAGATGATACCGCCCACCAATACGCCCAACGTAAAGAAAAGCGTTATCCATGCAGAAGCTGTCATCACTTTTCTTTCGTATCGTCGTCAAGTGCTTCGGATTTAACCTCTTCGCGTTCGAGTTCCTTCACTGAAGGAGGTGCCACCTCTATTTCACGAAACTGCAATGCTCCAGTACCCGCAGGTATAAGGTTACCTACTATAACGTTTTCTTTGATACCTCGTAGCTCATCGATTTTACCTCTGATTGCTGCATCTGCTAGTACATGTGCTGTCTCTTGGAACGAAGCCGCTGATATAAAGCTCTCGGTAACAAGTGATGCTCTCGATATTCCAAGAAGTAAAGGTCGGAATGTTGCCCTTCTGCCGCCCATTTTTCCGATTCTGTTATTCTCTTCTTCAACCTTTACACGATCTACGATCTCTTCCCTTATGAATTTTGTATCACCAGGATCTATGATTTCAACCTTCGACAACATCTGTCGAATTATAATCTCTATATGTTTATCGTTTATACGTACCTTTTGCAACCTATAGACCTTTTGTATCTCCTGTAACAAGAACTCCTGTACAGCCAACACACCTTTAGCACGTAGTATATCGTGGGGGTTGATATCGCCAACACATAGTTTTTCACCCGCTTTCACCTCCTTGCCTTCCCACACGAGTAAGTATTTTTCATACGGTATGCGATACTTTCTCTCCATGCCATGCCCTTGCACTACAATTACCCATGCATCTTTTTGAGGCTTATCAAATCTCACCCATCCATCTATCTCTGATATAACCGCTGGATCGTCCGGTTTACGTGCTTCAAATAACTCAACCACCCTCGGTAATCCACCGGTTATATCCCAAGCTCTGGATATCGACGTGGGTACCTTTGCAATTAAGTCGCCTGGCACCACATGCTCACCTTCCTTAACAAATATGTAAGCACTGCGTGGCATGTACATCTCTTGTACCACCTTATTTCCCTGCATTATGAGTACTTTTGGATGTACACGCCTATGTTCGATTATTACAGGCTGTTTCCTCTGTGTACGTTCGTCATATTCCAATCTATACGTGACGTTCTCCATAAAGCCTTCAAACTTCACTATACCCTCGGCTTCTGCTAGTATGGAGAAAGCATAGGGGTCCCATTCGAACAATCTATCACCTTCCTTCACCCGATCCCCGTCCTTAACGTTAAGTGCTGCCCCATAGGGGATGGAGAACTCTCGTACGCCGTGCTTTTTGCTCTCCACTTTCATTTTACCTTCACGTGATAGGACAATCTTGACACCATCTTTACGTATACCGGTACGCACGTCTTTTAACCGTACGACACCATCGAACGGTGCCGTTTTCTCACTTTCGGCTGCTATACGGGCGGCTGCACCCCCCGTATGGAATGTACGCAAGGTTAATTGAGTACCGGGTTCACCGATACTTTGAGCGGCTACGATACCAACGGCTTCACCTAATCGCACAAGCTTACCAGTAGCGAAGTCACGTCCATAACACCTACGGCATACCCCATATTTAGTCTCGCATGTCAAAGGTGAACGTACCAACACCCTCTCTATGCCACGTTTCTCTATCTCGATTGCTTTTTCATCGCTTATCTCCTCGTTTGCATGTACTAATACCTCATTAGTGTAGGGATCTACTATATCTTCGAGGGCTATCCTACCTTTGATACGCTCACTTAGAGGCTCGATGATCTCCTCTCCTTCTTTTATTGCAGTTATTTCGATACCCTTTGTAGTACCACAATCTTCCTCACGTACTATCACATCTTGGGCTACATCTACCAGCTTACGTGTGAGGTAACCAGATTCAGCTGTCTTTAACGCAGTATCTGTTTGCCCCTTACGCGCACCATAAGTGGATATGAAGTACTCCAAGACATTTAACCCCTCACTTAGTGAAGAAAGTATAGGTACCTCAATGGTTTCACCTCCCGTGCCACCGGTGGCACGACGACGCGGTCTCTCCATGAGCCCACGCATACCCACGATTTGACGTACCTGATCGATTCTACCACGTGCACCAGATAGCGCCATCATATAGAATGGGTTGAACCCCATCTGGTCTCGAGCTAACATTTCAACGGTTTTAGCTTCGATCGTCTCCTGTACTTTACTCCATGCATCGATTACATGGTTGTAACGCTCACTTTCAGTAATTCTACCTTCCCTATAATCACGCTCGATGGCTTCGATCTCCCTCAACGCTTCCTCTATGATCTTTTGCTTCTCAGGTATTCTTATCATATCATCAACCCCAAGTGTTATACCTGAGATAGTAGCGTATTCGAATCCTATCTCTTTGACTTTATCCAGGAATTCAGTTGCTACATGTGTACCATACTTGAGTATAACTTCTTTTTCGATTTCTGCGAGTTTCTTGGCGTCTACCACCTCATTCACATATGGCATACCCTTTGGTAAAAGTGAGTTGAAGATCACCCTACCAGGTGTTGTTTCAATCCATTTGCCTTCCCATTTGTATTTGATACGTGCATGAATGTCGATACTTCCGTGATATACTGCATTTTCGATCTCTTCGAGTGTATCGAAGTAACGTCCTTCACCCTTAGCGCCCGGTTTTTCACCTGTTAACCAATATATACCGAGCACTATATCGCGTGTAGGCACAGTTAATGGGTCACCATGTGCGGGTGACAATAGGTTATTAGGCGCCAACATCAAGGTATGGGATTCTATCTGTGCCTCAAAAGATAGTGGTACATGAACCGCCATCTGATCGCCATCAAAATCTGCATTGTATGGAGGACATACAAGAGGATGTAACTGGATTGCCTCACCCTCTATGAGCTTGGGGTAAAATGCTTGGATGCTAACACGATGTAAGGTAGGTGCACGGTTGAGCCATACTGGATAGTTTTTAACCACATCTTCAAGTATCTCCCATACGATATCTTCTCTATCGTCTATCATGTTCCGTGCCTGTCGAATAGTGGGGGCGATCCCCCTCTTGTGTAGCTCGTAGATTATAAAGGGACGGAAGAGCTCGATCGCCATCTTCTTAGGTAATCCGCACTCGTAGAGTTTGAGCTTAGGCCCCACCACGATTACGGCCCTACCAGAATAGTCAACTCGTTTACCGAGTAAGTTTCTGCGAAATCTACCCTGTTTGCCTCGAAGGTTGTCAGTTAGCGATTTGAGTGGCCTATTACCGCGACCAAGTACTGGACGCTCCTTACGTGCGTTATCTAGTAATGCATCAACCGCTTCCTGCAACATACGTTTCTCATTCTTTATCACAACCTCTGGTGCTCTATACTCTAAGAGGTTTTTCAACCTATTATTGCGTGTAATAACTCTTTTGTATAAGTTGTTGAGATCCGACGTTGCGTATCTGCCACCCTCTAATGGCACCAATATCCGTAGGTCTGGCGGTATAACCGGTAATACCTTAAGTATCATCCATTCCGGGCGTACCTTGGATTCACGAAATGCTTCTACAACCTGTAGCTTTTTAAGCAACTTTTTGCGCTTACTTTCGGAAGTCTCGTGCATTATAAGAGTACGGAGGTCGATCGCTATTTCATCAAGATCTAGCTCGCGTAACAGCTCATCGAGTGCCTCAGCTCCCATACCGGCACGGAAATGTGCTGGTTTATCCTTCATGATCTCTTGATATTCCTCTTCGGTGATGATCTGACCACGTGTCAACCCGGTATTACCCGGATCAAGTACCACATAGGCTTCATAATATATGATACGTTCGAGATCCTTCACACTCATATCGAGCAGCAATCCCATGCGCGAAGGCGGTATCTTATAAAACCATATGTGAGCTACTGGTGCAGCGAGTGTGATGTGCCCCATACGTTCCCTGCGCACTCTGGATGAGGTAACTTCAACTTTACATCTTTCGCAGATAGTGCCTTTGTATTTTAATCCTTTATATTTACCACAACTACACTCGTAATCCCGTACGGGACCAAATATGCGTTCACAGAAGAGACCATCACGTTCCGGTCTCTGTGTACGATAGTTAATGGTGTCAGGCTTCTTCACCTCACCATAGGACCATTCGAGTATCTCCTCTGGTGAGGCAAGCCGTATCATTATACCTTCAATATCCTGAGGCCTTAAAATCTCCTCTTCCTTCAATTTATGTGGGCTTATTTTTAATAAATTAATATCCTTCATCTCCTCCCCTCTTTCATTAACTTAACTTGCCGTTTATTAAAAATCCCATCAACTAGTGCGTTTATAATATAATCTAAGGTCGGAAGTTGGCAAGTGTTGAGTCATAACTTCACCAAAATTTCTTTCAATGCTATATCTATAGGCAATATACCGCGTTTTATCTGTGTCTCATGTTCATACATCATCGTGATAGCCTTTTCCAACTCTTTTACGTTCCATGCCTCTATCTCCTTGTGACGTTCTATCTGCTGGTATTGCGTGTAGCTAGAGAGATATTGTTTTCTTTCATGTTCTGGTATAGACTTCAGGAGTAGCAGATGCATGAACTTTCTACGCATAAATGCCCATAGCTGGTGTAGGTTTTCACCCTGTTCGATCATGTGTGATAATGCGATGAATGCCTTTGTGAGATTTTTAATACCCAGATACTTCGTAAATTCGTGAAATGATGTATATCCTATGGTAGTTGCGTTGGCCACGTCTTGTTCATCGATAATCTCCTTCTCGCTTGTTAAAAGTATAATTTTATCGATTTCAGTCGCTAACATCTGTTTATCTTCGCCCACTGTCAGGGTGAGCAGCTCAATTGCTTTTTCTGTAATCTGCTTATTGTAGGATCGGCAGTACTCGACAAGCCATTCACGTAATCTTCGTCTAAATGGTGTGAACGAGTAGTACGTATAGGGTCTGAGCTTATTGGCGAGGTCTCGTAGAAGCGATGTATCTAGTTTCGCCTCCGACAATAATACCAGTATGCTAGTTGGGATAGGTTTTTCTATGTACTTGAAAAGTGCGAGCCTTGCCTCCGCTTTCCGTATCTCGTGACATCTTTTTATCACCAGGATTTTTCGCTCAGATAAAGATGGTGGTATACGCAGGAAGTCCAACGCATGGGCATCTATCTCATCACCATATACTATACGCAGGTCAAAAGCGACAGCTTCAGATTTCACATACCTCTGTGTTAAGAGGTTAATAAACCTGTCCTTTGCATGTACATCATCTTTTAGTAGCAAAATAATAGGCGGTATATCTCCAGCTGCCAGTTGTTGGAATAATGTATCAATTTTTTTGAATCTCGCCATGTAACCTATGTTCACACTCGGCAACTAGCTTTTCTACCTCCCCTCGCAAGGTAGTCTCTGGGTATTTTTCTAACACTTCTTGTAGATAGATAAGCGCAGATTTGGGGTGCCCATTTTTTAAATAGAATTTGGCCACCGCTATATTTTTGAGAGCCAGCTTATCTATACAAAGTTGGCGATATTTCCTAGCTTCATCTATACGTGAACTGTTAGGAAAAGTCTCAATAAACTGATCGAGCATCGAAAGTGCTTTCTCTGTGAAACTTTGATCCAGTGTGTGGGTAGGTGCCATTTTGTAATAACAGATCGCCATTTCAAGTTGTACAGCTTCTAAGTAATAGGATTCAGGATATAAAGAAAGGAATAGTTCATACTCCGTAAGTGCCTCCTCAAATTTGTTCCATAGGAAGTACGTTTTTGCCAAGTAATAATGTGCTTCTTCCGCATAATACGTGTAGAAGTAACGGGTTTTCAAATAATCAAAAGTTTTGACCGCCGCTTCGTACTGCTTTTTGGTGAGCAGACTTTTGCCTAAAGTTAACAGCTCATCGGGTGGCAAGTTTTTAGGTACATCGAACGTTTTACATGCACTGGCTAATCCCACTGTTATCAATATTAAGAGGGGTATAACTCTATACATCTAGTTTTTCAACCACCTTCTCTATTATTTTCAACAACTTAGGGGCTGCATGCTTGGCAACTGCTATTATGGTATCTGATGATACCTTCTCCTCAACATGCGGGTACCCCATATTGGTGATTATCGATAACCCAAGTACTCGTATACCGGATTGGCGAGCCACTATAACCTCAGGTACTGTTGACATACCAACAGCGTCTGCACCCAACAGTCTCAACATCCTATACTCTGCAGGTGTTTCCAAGCTTGGCCCTTGTAAAGCTATATATACACCTTTGACTAAGGATACACCAACCTCCACACCACTACGTTCTGCAAGCTCTACAAGCTCTTTGTCATAAGCGTTGTACATATTGACGAAGGGAGTGCCCGTTTCTTCGTCCATCATCTCACGCAACGGATTATCGGGCAATAGATTAATGTGGTCAACAATAATCATAATATCACCAGGTTTAAAAGATGGGTTCAACCCACCACTTGCGTTGGATATTATCAAAATCTGGACGCCCAAGCATTTCATAACACGTATAGGGAAGGCAACCTCACGCAGACTGTAGCCCTCATAATAATGCACGCGCCCCTGCATAACAACCACAGGCTTATCCATAAGGTATCCTAAGATTAAATTGCCCGTATGCACTTTAGGAGTGGGGAAATGTGGTATTTCGCTATATGGTATACAAACAGAGCGTTTAACCTGTTCACTCAACTCACCTGTCCCAGTACCTAAAATTATACCAATCTTGGGCTGTAGGTTGCTCTTTTTACGGATATGATCAATTGCGTCCTGCAGGATGGCGGCTTCCTTCATTACCTCGGTCTACTTTAGACATAAGTTCTTCCCATCTACGGTCGACTTCTGCCTGTATCTCTGCTACCTGTTCGTCTGTGAGATGTCTGAACCTACCTTGAAGTTTGAGAAACTCAGCGACTGGTTTGGGTTTAGGTACTTTCATGGTAAGGTGCCATTTTTCACCATTTTCCACCTCATAAAGCGGAAAATATCGTGTCTGTACAGCTAACCTTGATAGTTGTATGGTATATTCAGGAGGTACCCTCCAACCCACCGGGCATGGTGCAAGTATATGGAAAAACCGTAGTCCCCGTATTTCACGTGCTTTCTTGAACTTACGTATCATATCCTCGGGATATGCTACTGTGGCGGTTGCTGCATAAGGAATTTTGTGTGCTGCCATGATCGCCATAATATCCTTTTTTGGTTCCTCCTTGGGGTTACGTGCGGGTGTGGTGGTTGTCCATGCATGTTTAGGGGTGGCGGAGCTCCTCTGTATGCCTGTGTTCATATATGCTTCGTTGTCGTAACAAACATATATGATATCGTCGTTACGCTCAGCTGCCCCTGATAACGCCTGTATCCCTATATCAAAGGTACCACCATCACCTGCCCATGCCATAACCTGTGTCTCCTTATCACCACGCATAAGTAGGCCAGCTTTTATACCGGAAGCTGCAGCAGCAGCTGCCGCAAACGCTATGTGATAGATAGGTACACCATACGAGGAGTAAGGAAAAGGGCCATCAATCACCGTGACACAACACGCTGGTATAACCATCACGGTTTTGGGACCAAGCGCTTTAAGTGCATATCGTATAGACAGTACTGCAGCACATCCTTGACATGCGAGGTGCCCAGGTTGTAGAATTTCTTCTTCAGGTATCGTAAGTCGCATCCTTTAAAAATGAGTGTGGTCATTAAATTGTCAATAAACCAATGATTGACTGATACGAAATTTTCTTATTATTAACCTATCATGAAGATTATAGGTAAAATCAAGGAAGTCGAGCGACAAGTGGAAAAGATGTTAGCCGATGCCGAGAACGAAGGTAAACAGATAGTAGATAAAGTACGTGCGGAATATCAGGCAAAGCGTAACGAAACACAAGTTAAGTATCGCGAACTGGAGAAACGCACTCTGGAGGATGCTGAAAAGGATGCAGCTCGCGAATCTCAGCAACTTGAGAACGCATTTAAGGCTCGTAAAGCCCAGGTTTTGGATAAATTAGAAAAAGAAAGAGACCGAATAATATCCGAACTTATACTACCCGTTCTATGGGTATTGCTCGAGTAAGTAAGGTTGGCATCGTAGTTCACGGAAGTGAGAAAGAATCATTGCTCTCAAAGTTACAGGAAAGCGGTATACTTCACATCACGGATTTGAGGAGGAAAAAACCTTCATACTTGAATTTCCAATACAAGCTGGGCGAAGAAGAGATCGAACGTCAGCTCACGCGGTTAGAGAGAACGATACAGTTCTTGCGTCAATTCGTGAAAGGGGACACATTTGGTGGCCTTATGGGCGAAAAAAT
>CBFDTI010000032.1:0-13895 GCA_965612795.1 uncultured bacterium
GCATATGGAAAGCCAAAGAAGGGGAGTGACTTGGACATAATGGTTGTGGTAGATAAAATCGAAAACACAAGAAGAGAAATAGTCCTGAGGATAAGGGAGGCTCTAAGTGATTTTCTGATAGGGAAAGACATCATTGTGGTAACAACTCAGGAAGTGGAGGACTGGAAGGAGGTACCACAAGCTTTTGTTACCTATGTTGTAAAAAGGGGTAGGCTTCTTTATGAAAAAAAGAATAGATCTGGTTAAATTGTGGATTAGGAAAGCGGAAAATGATCTTGTAGCTGCAGAGCACCTATTAACCGTAAGACCTCATACTCCTTATGATACTATTTGTTTTCATGCGCAACAATGTGCGGAAAAGTATTTGAAGGCTTTCCTTGTCTTCCACGGGATTGAGTTTGGGAAAACCCATGACTTAGAAGAGCTCATAGGGCTCGCTTCAGAAATAGATGAAAGTTTTTTGGAGTTGAAGGATGAAAGCAGATGGCTTACTGACTATGCTGTAGAGGTGAGGTATCCAATGCTTATGGAAGAGCCTAAAGAGGAAGAGGCAAGATCAGCTATCAGGATCGCTATTAAAATCAAGGAGCTTGTTTTGAATAAACTGCACTTGGGTGAAAAGGATGATTGAAAAAAATTTACAAGACGGCTGGCAAAAGTATTTGGCGTATCGGTTAAACCTCCTTTTGATGAAATTACAAGAAAAGTTAGAAACCGTTCCCGAAAGTAGCTTGGACATTGAATTTGAAGAGCCCAAAATTTTAGGAGGCTGTCTATATGTTAGCTGAATATTTGATAATTAAGGATTTGGAATAAAACATGATGAGGTATATCACAACAGTTAAATTAAAAAAAGGAGCACGATATCTACACAAATGGTGAGAATTTCATACTGAAAAGCCCGATTGGAAAAAGTGGAGAAATATCTGAAAGAATAGTAGAAATTGAGAAAGTGAAAATTTTCCTCGATCTATTTCGAGGCAAAAGGATAACTATTGAAGAAGCTATAGATATAATTAAATCCTATGAATATGAAAAATATTTGAATACGTATGGCTGGAAGCAACAGTTTGAAGTCCGGGATATACTATTATGCATTGTCGTCCAAGGATATGGACGATTTGAAAAATGTGGTAGGAGATACATCTTTGAAATTTATGGATAACGAATTTGAAACCCCAAATTATAAATAGTTAAGGACCATATTTGATTAAAAAATCTTAAAGCTATAATAACCAACGATAAACTAGCTTGACCAATATTAAAGCTCTACTATTTATTAACGATGGAAAAAGCCGATATATCAGGATGTTTGTATGCTGTTTTGAATAACCTCCAATTGGCAGATTTTGAACATTTAAACCAAAGCGCTAGAAAACGAGGCAACAAATGCAACAATATTGGTTGGTGGTTGGGAGTGTAAGAAATTGGCAAATCGCTTTCGAACATGGTAATATTTGGGGACTTAAAGAAACCCAACGACATCTATGGAATCAACTAAAAGAAGATGATATATTGCTATTTTATGCCACCAGTCCAGTGAAGGGAATTATCGGTTATGGCGTTGTGCGCACCAAGTTTCGCCAAGATCAACCTCTCTGGCCTCAAGAATTACAGAAAAATAGAGTCATTTGGCCCTTACGGTTTGAATTCGATGTCATTTATTGCTTACCTCCGGATAAATGGGAAAGCCAAAAATTAACTTCAAAGGAGCTGTTCCCCCGAGCGGGCTTTCAACCCCTACGAGAAAACACAGCGAAGCAGTTAATTGCCCTCTTTGAGGAACCTCAGTATCCGGCTCGAGCCGATAAACTCTCTAGAGTAGCAGAGCCTGCCCTTTCTCACGAGGAACTTAAAAAGGCCTTGGTTGAGATAGGAAAATTACAAAATTTCATAGCGGAATCGGAGTACCAGTTTGACGGAGGTAGACTGGATGTTGTTTGGAGAAGAGTTGAACGATCCGTTCCAACCTATGTTTTTGAAATTCAATTAGGAGGAAATATTTATCAGGCTTTAGCGAAGTTAAAACATGCCTATGATCTTTGGAATAGCCACATTTTTCTTATCGTATCTCCAAATGAACTTAACAAAATTACTGAATTACTCTCTGGTACATTTCACGAAATTCGTGACAAATTAAAAGTTATCGACTGCTCTAAAGTGCAAGAACTTCTTAGACGCAAAAAGAGCTATAAGAATTTAGAGAAAGAATTGGGAATTTCATAAAAGCAGAGGTGTAAAGATATGTTATGATTTTCGGTGTAACCGAGAGTACCGGTTTTGACAGAAGGGATAAAATGCACAAGGTGCTGGTTATGATTGGGTTAATGATAGCCGTGACCTCAATATCAGGGATGAAGATACATGGGGGGAGGCAAATTATGGGTGATACATCCAAGGTAGCGGTGAGGGATTTAACCATTACTGTGGTTTATGACAATTATCCGTACAGGGAAGGGTTAAGAACTGGCTGGGGGTTTGCGTGTGTGGTTAAAGGTGCGGAGAAGACGATTCTGTTTGATACAGGTGGTGATGCATCGACCCTGTTATCAAACATGGATAAGCTGGGTATCGACCCCGGAGATATGGACATTATCGTGTTATCACATATACATGGTGACCATGTAGGTGGGCTACATGGGTTTCTGGAAAGTAATCCCCATGTTACGGTATATTTGCCGAAATCGTTCACTGAGAGTTTCAAAGATGGTGTGAAGGCATACGGTGCGGAGGTGGTTGAGGTACATGAACCCACAAGGATCTGTACAGCTGTGTATTCAACCGGTGAGCTGGGTACATGGATAAAAGAGCAATCGCTGATCATACGTACGGATAAGGGGTTGGTTGTGATCACAGGGTGTGCACACCCGGGTATCGTCAACATTGTAACCAAAGCGAGGGAGCTACTCGATGATAACATACTGTTGGTGATGGGTGGCTTCCATCTGCTGGATAAGTCAAGGGCTGAGATCGAGAAAATCATCAACAGCTTCAAGCAATTAGGTGTACAATATGTAGGTGCCTGCCACTGTTCGGGGGATACCGCAAGACGTATGTTCGTTTCCAAATACAAAGAGCGTTCCATAAACATAGGCGTAGGAAAAGCAATAACTGCTGAGGATTTAGCATTTTGAAATTTGTGTTAACTGTAGGTGACACAAAATGGAAAGTAGGTTAGCCAGAGATGATATCTACTTCCGGCTTATAATTCCAAAAATGCTCATTTATGCCGAGATTGCTTGACAATGTTGGATCTCTCCTATTATAAAACGATTTTGAGCACAATTTAATGTAAATTTGGGGCCAAATTTTATATGCAAGCCACTACAAAAGATAGATGTGTAGGAGGTTATTATGTTTAAGAAGGTAGCTCTTATTCTTGTTGTTATCCCTGTCATTGCAGTTGCTCAGGGTATCTTTCACGTTACGACGATAGACTCGTTTGTTGCTACACAGAGACATCTACCATTTTATGGTGTAGGCGATATGGATGCTGTGTATTATAATGGTGAAATACATTTTGTGCTGACTTACCAACCTGATGATGGGACACCAGAATTAAGATATTATGTAAGGTCACCGTCGGGATATTATTTTGAGACAATCGATACAATAACTGCACACCCGTATATCTATACGGCTATACATATGGATAGCGATGGCTTACCATGGATATTCATCACCTATGGTGGACAGCTCGTATGTTACCATCTTGATGGCGACAGCTGGCACCATTCTATTGTTGATACTACGGTTGAGGGATGGATGATCGCTACGGTTAAGAACGAACCCAACGAAATAGGCGTATTTTACTGGAGACAATACCCCAACTGGGTAGAGAAGCTACATTATGCCTATTGGGATGGTGTATCGTGGAGCATAGAGACAGCTTTCGACGATCTAACCGGAAGGGCTCACGATTATTCAGCCCCCAGTGCAGTGAAAGTGGAGAATGAGTTATATGTTGCGTTCACACATCTCGCTACTTATGATAGTGCATACGCGGATAGTACGGTTCTACATGTATGTCGTAGGTCGAACGGCACGTGGATGGACGATTTCTATTATTTCCTGTACTATACTCCGGATTACAATTACTGGAATGAGGCTGGGCCTGCGCTGTTGGGGTTATCATATACGGGTGAGCTACATCTATGGCAGACAGGGGCGGGTTGGGGCACAGCCGGTGGTGTTAACAGCTATCTGATAAAAACAGGTGAAGGTTGGACATTCCAACCCCCTGACACCATGCATTATGGGATATTCATCCGCAGCAGGGATAACCTGCAATTCTCCAGCAACAACACCGCATTTTATGTATCAGAGGATAATGGGTTTGACCCATACATCGTATGGAGGAACTCAGACGGTACTTATGGAGTGAATACCGATATGCCATATTACAGTGCTTATCCCTATGAAGTATGGTTATTCGAACCTGTGATAACCCCAGACGATACCCTACATATATTCTTCTGGAACGGATACGGTGATTCCAGTTATTTCATAACTTTCAAAGAAGCCACAGTTTATACAGGTGATTTACTTGGTATTGGTGAGCACCACACAACAGCTGCTAAGTTGAAGCTATGGAATTATCCCAACCCCTTCCAGCGGGTCACCACTATTCAATACTCTATCCCACACAGCGGGCATGTGAAGCTCACAATTTATGATCTACAGGGGAGGGTGGTCAAACCCCTTGTAGACACAAGGAGCCAACCCGGTACCTACGTGATAACCTGGTATGGTGATGATGTTTATGGTAAGCCAGTACCTGCGGGTGTATATTTTTGTAAATTGGTGACATCCACAGGTGAGCTATTTCATAAGCTGATACTCTGTAGATGACGATGTTCGGGATTACAGAATTCTCTCGATACAGTTAGATAGCTGGGTTGCAAACCTCGTTCCCAGCAACTTGTGTGGGTCGCCGAGCGCATCCTCTACGGATGGATCGAACTCTATCCTACCAAGGTATGGGAGGTTGAACCCCTCAACTGCGGATTGTACGAAGGATGGTCCATCGAACGCCAAATTCTCTATCACCCCAATAATTGGTAGGTTAAGACTTTTAATAAACTGCACAACCTTTTGTGTTGTCACCCATGCCAACCGCGAGCTGGTTGTCACCACCAGATATTCAGCGTTCGGTATGAAACGTACCAGGTCGAGTGCGGGATCACTCAACCCCGGCGGCATATCGATCACCAGCACATCGAGGTTACCCCATCTCGTGATCGCCAGCAACTCAATAATCGCATTCGATATATTCGTACCACGTAGTGGCGTAGGTTTATCCTGTGAGAAAAACACCACCGACAGGTATTTCACACCACACACCTGTGGTGGTACGATACCTCTCTCCTCATGAGGTTCTGCTCCCTCCACACCCAACACTATATGGGTTGTGGGGCCACAAAAGTCGAGATCACATAACCCACACGTGAACCCATCCCCCTTCAGTATAAGTGCGGTGGTGGTTGCAATCACGGTCTTACCGATACCACCCTTACCACCAGTGACTGCGATTATGCGGTTAATATCGGCTAACCGCTCACCCAACACAGCAAGCCTGGGATCGGTCATTTCAACCCCTCTATGGTCTGTATTGTCACACCACGACCGGTTTTGAGCTCAAAGTCTGGGCTACCGCAGTTGGGACACTTCACAAACGTATGTGCAAGTTCAGGCAAAAAATGTATCGATTCACGTTCGGCCTCGTCCAGCTCATCCAACGCTGTATCGAACCCCCACTCATACCCACATCTACGACAACGTAGGATGGCCTTCTCAACGTTGAAATCCAGCTTCGCATCACCCAACAGCTGTGGGTTGGTTTTCTTCAGCTCCTCCATCGCATACTTGAATATATCACTATCTATCTGCTGTAGTTCACCCAACATTATCGTGATTTTGGTCACCTTCTTGAGCCCCTCATCTAAAGCGAGCTTCTCCACGGTACGGATGACGGATTCAGCTAACGCCCATTCATGCATACCACCTCCTAAACTTCAACATATCCTCGGTAGTTGCACACCCGTCAGCATATCGATGATACGGTGGCCACCTATCTCAGTACGTAAGATGACCTTACCTTTGGGTTCGTCCACCACCTCACCGATAATCTCGCTATCCTTACCGAGTGGATGTTCACGCATCACCTGTAACACGGGTTCGGCTGCTTCCTGTGCTACAACGATGACAACTTTACCTTCGTTGGCAAGATACAGCGGATCGTACCCCAGTATCTCACAGATAGCCCTAACCTCATCCCTTACAGGTATACGGGTTTCGTGGATTAAGATACCAAACCCCATACCTGATACAAGTTCATTAAGCGTAGTAGCTAACCCACCACGTGTGGGGTCACGCATAAACTTAACCTTATCCGTAACCTTGAGCACATCCTGTATCAACCCAGTCAACGCAGCGCAATCGGTTTGAATCCGAGCTTCAAATTCGAACTCCCCACGTGCAAGTAATATTGCAAGCTCATGCTCCCCTATCGTGCCGTTGATGATAACCTTATCACCCGGTCGTACGTACTGGGTGCCAAGCTGCAGCTGCTTAGGTTTCAAACCAATACCTGAGGTGTTGATGAACAGCTTATCCGCGCTACGTTTTTCGACCACCTTCGTATCACCGGTGACAATCTTTATACCCTCACGTTTGGCAACCTCTGCCATCGATTCAACTATCTTCGCAAGTGTATCATAATCGAGCCCCTCCTCGATGATGAACCCACACGATATATACAATGGTTGTGCACCCACCACAGCAAGATCGTTAACTGTACCACAGACTGCAAGCTTACCTATGTCACCACCGGGGAAGAACAATGGGTTAACAACATACGAATCAGTCGTAAAACAGATATCGTAATCACCATCGGGTAGCTTCGATATCACCGCAGAATCGGTCAACTCATCCAGTATGTCGTTGCTGAAATGATGTTGAAACAACTCATGTATAAGGTCATGCATCAATCTACCACCGCTACCATGTGCCAACAGGATTTGTGATGGTTGAGCCATCACATAAATGTAAGTGATTTTTACAGGTATCAAGTAAACTATCGTTTTTGGAGGTATCAACAAAGATTGTGGTTAATTGGAAATGCTCGCTACTTTAATTTTACAACCCATCCACATACCACATGTGAACGTAACAGCCATCTTCTGATTCTGACATATGTTAGCCCCTATCCCACACTGTCAACCACCATACTTATAATAAGCGGCACAGGTACCTTCGGATGATACCATGCATGGCCCGATGGGGTTTGATGGCTTACACACGGTTCTGAACAACTTACAATCGAGTGGTGTCTTCACCCCACGCAATATTGCTCCACATATGCAGCCAGGATGTTCTTTTGGTGGTGGTACCTCCACAGGCATGGAGGATTCGGCATCAAGCTCTGCAAATCTATCGCTGAGCTTCAACCCACTCTTTGGTATGACACCCAAGCCACGCCATTCAGTATCCGTGATATCGAACACCTCACGCATAAGCTGTAAAGCTTTCTGGTTACCCATGGGTTTGACTGCACGCTTGTACTGTATCTCTACTGTTGGTGCGTTATCTACAAGCTGTTTCACCAACATGTATATGGATTGCAGGATATCGAGTGGCTCAAACCCCGCAATCACACATGGTATACCGTATTTGTTGGCAATAAACTCATACGGTTGGCTACCTATTATTGTGCTGACATGTCCGGGACATATGAACCCATTTATACGTAGGTCCGGATCCTGTATCAACACCTCCATAGCGGGTGGTATCAACTTATGTCCACAATATACAAAGAAATTCTTAACCCCCTGCTCATAAGCTAACTTGATCGTCACCCCCACGGTAGGTGCGGTGGTCTCAAACCCTATCCCAAGGAATACCACCTTCTTGTCAGGCACCTGTTGTGCAAGCTTCAACGCATCCATGGCTGAATATACTACCACCACATTTGCACCCTGTGACCGCACTTTCTCCAAACTGTAGTACGAACCCGGTACCTTAACCATATCGCCAAACGTCGCAACTATAACATCCTGTAGCCTCGAATACGCTATCGCACGGTCAAGGTAGTGGTTAGGGGTAACGCAAACCGGGCAACCCGGCCCCGACAGCAACCTTATATTCTCTGGCAACACCTTACGTAACCCCGTACGTGCGATAGCCATCGTATGTGTACCACATACCTCCATGAGCACAATCTCGTCATCGTAACTGGTGGCCAACTCATGTATACGGGTGAGCAATCTCTGTGCTAACTCAGCATCACGATATTCCTGGATGTATCTCATTGAAGTTTCGCTATCTGACGCAAAATCGATAGCGTCTCTTCAGCCTCCTTCTCGTCCAGCTTCTGTATAGCGAACCCCGCATGTACGATTACGTAGTCACCAACTTTGACATCATCCACCAACTGTAAGCTTATGTGACGTTTGATACCTGATAGCTCGACGATTGCTTCATCGCCATGGATTTCGACCACCCTCATCGGTATACCGAGACACATTATACCTCCTTTTTCTGAAAGTTAGCCACCATCACCTGACCCAACGCTATACCACCATCATTCGTAGGTACACGGCTATGTACGTAGACACGGAAGCCCGCATCGGTTAACAACTTGAACACCTGCCCCAACAGCAACATGTTCTGGAACACACCACCACTGAGTGCAACCTCGTTCACCCCATACCTGGTACGGATCTTTTCACATACATGAAGTATGATTTTAGCAACCGTACTGTGGAACTTACCTGCGATCACATCCACAGGCACCTTACGTTGTAGGTCGGTCACCACACCTGTGATGATAGGTGACGAATCTATCACCCACACATCGGTTCTATCGTCAACCCCATACTCATAGCTCATAACCCGTATATTATCGGCCTCACTTGCTATCATCTCAAGCTCGATAGCTGCTTGCCCCTCGTAGTTGATCGTATCCCTCACCCCAATAAGTGAAGCAACCGCATCGAACAACCGTCCCACACTCGAAGATAGTGGTGAATTAATCCCCTTATCGATCATGTTCTTGAGCACTTTATATTTGGAACGTTCCATCCGCTGCACGAAATCGATCTCAAGTGCCAGCATATCATCACCATATATCTGATACAGATAAGCCATAGCTATACGCCAGGGCTGTTTGATGGCTTGTTCACCACCCACCAGCGGTACGTACCTGAAATGTGCCACCCGCTTGAACCCACCGTAGTCAGCGAGCAGGAACTCACCCCCCCACAGCGTACCATCTGTACCTAACCCGGTACCATCAAACGCCACACCGATAACCTTGTGGTTATCCAACATATTATCCGCCATACAGCTGGCGATATGTGCATGATGGTGTTGCACAGGTACCAACCGATACGCTTGTGGTGCCTTATTGTATAGCTCATACGCGTATTTGGTGGATAGATAATCCGGATGCAGATCATACGCTATGAGTTGTGGCTCGATATCGAACAGCTTCTTGAAATGCTCAACCCCTGTCGTAAATGCGGTAAGTGTTTCGAGGTTCTCAAGGTCACCAATGTGATGGCTCATTATAACCTCAGCTTCATGTGCTAACGCAAACGTGTTCTTCAACTCTGCACCACATGCAAGTATCGTATGGGTGAACTCAACCGGTACACTTATCGGTGCAGGTACGTAGCCACGCGACCGCCGTATGATGAACTCCTTACCAGTGGGTGCAAATATTCGGGTGACAGAATCGTCACACCTAACATGTATATCACGATCATGTATCAGAAAATACTCAGCAACCCCACGTAACCGTGTGATCGCATCATCATTCTCATATGCGATGGGCTCGTCAGAGATATTACCAGACGTCATCACCAGTACAGTCAACGGACTATTGTGGAACAACAGATGATGCAACGGTGTGTAGGGTAACATAAACCCCAGGTATCGGTTGTTGGGTGCTACACTATCTGCGATCTTCGGTACTACAGGGTCGCTACGTCTACGTAGGAGTACGATTGGTGCTTTGGGTGATCTAAGTAGCTGCTCCTCCTCGGGTGATACCTCACAATACTTTCTTATCGTTGATAGATCTTTTGCCATCAACGCAAACGGCTTATCCTCACGATACTTGCGGCCACGAAGCACCTTAACCGCAAGCTCGTTGGTGGCATCACAAGCTAAGTGGAACCCTCCCAACCCCTTAATTGCAACAATCTTACCCGCCTTCAGCAGCTGTATGGTTTGTTTGATGGCTTCAACCCCTCTGACACATAGGTTGGGGTTCGACGGCTGTATAAGTGTAACCTGTGGCCCACACACCGGGCATGCGTTCGGCTGTGCATGGAACCGCCGTGTTAATGGATCATCGTATTCGGATTGACAGGCGTGACACATCTTGAACTTAGCCATCGTCGTATTGTGTCGATCATACGGTATATCCTTAACGATGGTGAAACGTGGCCCACAGTTGGTGCAGTTGATGAACGGATACAGATAACGGCGGTCGTTGGGGTCGAACAGCTCCCTGAGGCAATCACCACATGTGGCGATATCAGGTGACACCTGCGTCTTTACATGTGCTTGTGTGATACTGGGTAGGATTTTGAACTCACGTTCATGCTTCAGAGGTAACGAAGTGATATCTATATTGGTGATCTCTGCCTGTGGTGGTGGTTCTGTCTTGAGCAGGGTTATGAACCTCTCTATCTTGGGGGGATCACCCTCCACCTCGATTATCACACCAGTTGATGTATTAGCTACCCAACCCACAAGCCCCAATCGTGTCGCGTACCGATATACGAGTGGACGAAATCCCACCCCCTGCACACGCCCGGTAACTGTTACCCTGATACGTTTAAGTGTGAACCCCTCGTCACACTTTCTATGTCGTACGGGGTTGAGCTCCATCGATATAAAATACGAGAATATCAAGATAGGCAACGTATATTAGTCGTTTGTAGTGATGACAAGTATGCTACAGCTTACCTCAAATAGACGAGCTTTTTACAGTGGTTACACCAGGTAATAAAATAGACACCAGTTGCCGGTAGTGTACCAACCTCTATCGACTTCGTACCTGCAGGTACCGTGACTTGCTTCACTAACCTACCGATCATATCATAGATTTTAACCCTACAGCTGGGTAATGGAGCGGTAAATTCTAACCTCAGCTCACCCATTTGTGGGTTCGATAATATAAGGTTACGGGCTACCCTGTGGCTATGTCGGCTATCACCAGTGGCTTCATTAACCAATGCATACATTACTGGCATACCCGAACGCATGGATATAACTGCTATTTTTGTACTCCAGTAGTATAATGTGTTGGGATGCCCGTATGGATCCATACCCGCGGGGTAGTTGACACCCAACAAGAAGCTATCACGTGCTCGCATCCAATGTACTGGATTACCTGAGTAATGATATGCGTAGGTGAGCCCATCAGCGATAACTGTCATCCAGTTGTATAGAAATATGTCGTTCGAAGAGCCATCCAACCGCCACCTATATGGGAAGCCGGGCATCTTCGGTAATGAAGCGTTACCATGCGGGTAACCGGAATCGATCCATGCGTGGTTGACAAGGAAGTCTGCATACTTGATGAGCGAACTTATCGCATGTGTGTCGGGAGCACACATCTCATCACGTAGTTTACAGTAGCGGCCGAGTGAGTTCATGAGCAACCCCACCATCCATGGCATCACGTAAAGCTCATGCTCCCCAGTAGGGCCATTGATATAGCGTTGACGTGCTGCATGTGCATCATCGACCACCAGTTCAGCACTTTCTAAGTATCCTACATCCCCGGTCATTATATAAGCTTGGGTGAGCACCTCCAGCAACATAGCTGGCGGCCGTGGCTCCATCACACGTGCACTGTCACCCCAGATCCATGCATAGGCGTAACCATCGTTGGTACCGCGACCCATGGTGTTATCAACCCGATACTTGGCATTGTTTGCATGCTCAACCGCTACATCATAGAACCTGCGGTTACCAGTTATAAAGTATCCATAAACGTAACCATCGATCGAATAATCATACGTCTGTGGCCAATGGTAACGATGTGGCCGCTGATAGTCGGTAGCACCATGATCAGGTTCGGGGAAACGTCCACCATTACGCCAGTTCATATCACCAGTTGTGTGGTAGATATCGATATCGGTACTGTGGAAAAGTGCAGGTTCGATCAGATCGTACCATTCTATTTCATGTCTACGTAGCATCTGCAAGATAGCGGCATAGATGTGATCATACTGTAGGTTATAACATGCATCACCATAGGCTTCAAAGTCAACCGGTAGCTCACCGAAATCCATCCACCCAAAAAGGTGCGCTGAATCCCTTGCAGCTAATAGACCCTCTGCATGATAGCCGGGCCCATGTAGTGCGGTTTCCACCATCTGTTCGTACTTGACAAAATTCGTATCCGTAGCCAGTGGATTACTTGCGGGTACGAGCTCAAACAGCGCATACGTCTGTGCGTACCATTCGGGTGATGCCAACCCCACCAGCGGCGTATTGAGTGCAAGTACGACAGGTTTGGGGTCACTCAACTCATTTGCGAAATAAAATAGCAGTTCGTGCGTCTTCTCCTCGCCACCTCGTAGCTCAAACTCGTGCGCAAATTCCGATGGAAACAGTGCAACCTCTATCCTACCAGTGGGGTCAACCCGTATCGCCTTGGGAAAGTTCTGCCAGAAGTACCGTACCCAGCAGGTGATGCTATGTTCACCATCTGTGAGCATAGCAAACCCATCCGCTTGGTAACCAGAATCGACCGGTACATCACCCTCGTAGATACGCCAACCACGGAATGTTACATAATGCTGTGGCTTGAGGTTGGGATCATTATGGTTACCGTAGTCTTTTAACTTCCAGTAATCCCACTCAGGTGTACCGTCGGAATCCTGATATAAAGTGACCGGTTGTGTCAGATAACCTGTCTGTACGTGACCTTTTGCATCACCAATCTCATAGCTAAGCATACTACCGAGACAGGGTTGTAGAACCACACTGAGGTCGGAAAATATTGCAGCATTTAGACCACCACCTAAGTTAAGATCGCCCGGCATAGGATTCTGTAAGGTATAGAATACCCTAAGCCAGGGTTGGTCACGATATGCTTCAACCCTTACTGTGAATCTACAGAATTGTGCACCAGATTCCGAACGATGGTCACCCGTAAGCTTTATAACACAGCGTATGGGGCCGTTTGATTCGATTTGAGCATAATCGATCTGTCCATAACGTGATAAATAAGCTACATTATCGGCTGTGATCACAATCCCACCATCAGCTGGACGTACCAGTGTATCGCCATCTAAGACAATAAGATCGAATAGGTTGAAACTATCCTTACGAATATGTACAAGCAACCTACCAGTGTTGATCTCGAAGAAATCACCACTATCAGCAGCAAGGTCAGGCCATGAAGTGCCACCACCTGCATCGGTAAGCGTAAATTCTGCAGTATCACCCGCCGCTACACTTGCAAGAAACGTGACCAGCGCCCATTTGATGCTACCATCATGCCAATAGGCGAGCGGTTCAGCTTGGGTTGGACACCCCTCAACCGTAAGTACATCAGATGACCAGACTGTGCTCCTTGGGAACGGTATCCCTATCACCACAGGTTCGTATGCACGAGCTACACCGGTACGCTCGAACACGGAGATAGAAACCGTCACACAATGCAGTATCAAGCTCAACAGAGGGGTCATGACCGAATTTCACTTCTTATCTTATAAGCGGTTATCTGATGTGTATCAGCTTACTTGTACAACGTGTATGTAATCCACGAGCTTGTAGCTTTAGCTCACATAGGTATATACCCTGGGCAACTCTTTGCCCAACATCGTTATCAGCATGCCACTCAACCGAATAGTAGCCAGCTGATAGCT